>CALFYU010000387.1 GCA_937952455.1 uncultured Planctomycetaceae bacterium | reverse complement strand
GCGCAATGGCGATCGCTACCGCCCCCCCATCACCACACCACCCCCGCAAAAAAATAAACCGCCCGGGACGCCATACAGCACCCGGGCGGCTTACCACACCAAACACCAAACACTCTGCTTCCGCATCTCCGAACGCTGCCGGAGTATTGAGAGATCTTTTTTGATTTCTAAGTTTTCCGCCCGCCGCAGATCCCTATCTGTCTGGCCTGCAATCGGTTGCTTTCGTTCGCTGCTTTCGGCCGCACGCTCAAGGCCCATCTTATAATCCGACGCAACCTCGGCAGCGGGGCAGGCGGACTTGACCGAAAAATGGCATTTGGATAATTTTCTCCGCCACGAGCCAATCCTCAGGCGAATTCCGCGACAGCGGCGGGGCATGCTGCCGGCGAATTCTTCCAACCATCACCGTTGGCTCGTCACCTCACGCTTCCCCCTCTCAACACTTACTGTACTTTGGTCTCTCAGGAAGGAACCTATGACCCGCATGTTCCCCCGCATACTGCTCGTTGGTGCAGCGACGCTCGTCGGCGCCGGCAGTTCGGCACACGCCCAAGCGTGGCAGCCGTCTTGTGCGTCGTGCGCGCCGCAGCCAATTGTTCAATGTGTTCAACCCCAGCCGTGCTACACGACGGTTCCGGTCACCGAAATGCGCGAGTATTGCCAGGTCGTGCAAAAGCCGGTCGTCGAAACCAGCTACGTCGATCAGCAAGTCACGACCTACGAACCGGTCATTGAAGACCGCGAAACCGAAATTCCCACCGTCACCTACCAAGACGTCACCGAATGCCAACAGATCACGCGCGATTGCGGTTATTGGACCACCCAATATCAGCACCGCCCCAAGATGTCCCCTTGTCAGTATGACAGCCGGCCGGACATCTTCGGCTTTTTGAACCGCGTGGGCTACAGCGTCCGTTCGGCCTTCACGCCGAATTACAGCGTGCCACATGCGTACGTGCCGCACGTGCAAACGGTCAACGTGCCGGTCACCCGCCGCGTCGCCGTGCACGGCACCCGCAAAGTAAACTACCGCGTCACGCGAATGGTCCCCAAGACCACCACGCAAAAAGTCGCTGTCAACACTGTGCGGATGGTCAGCCAACAGGTCGTCACCCGCCGCCCGGTCACCGTCTATCGCACCGTGCCCATCGGATCAGCGGTTGCCACCTACTCGCCGCTCAACAGTTCAACGACGGCTAGCGCTCCCGCCCCGGAATCCGGCCGGCGCGAAGCACGTCGCGAAAACCCCGCGACCCGTTCCGACCTGGCACCGAGCACTACGATTCCCAAACGCGAGTCGCCCAAGCCCAATGAGCTCGAACGAGATCACTTTGATGACGCCAATTTCAATGGGTCCTCAACGACGATCATTCCTCAGCGGGAAACGGCGCTGACCAAAAAGGTGCCGGTCCCGACCGCTGACAAGACGGATTTCCGACTGGCCGGTTTTCGCCCGGCAGCCGGGCCTCGTTCCACCGCAGCCCGCGTCGGACAATGGATGGCCCGCCGCACCCCGGCCGCTCCGGCACAAGCCTTGCCGCAAGGCCCGGCCTTCCCGGAACAAGTCGTGGCGTTCAGCGGCAATTAGCATTTCCACCCGACATTCGCAATAATCAACGGGCACCCGTCGACATCGATGGGTGCCCGTTTTTGCGTCTTTGCCCGGGGAAGAATCCGCCGCCATGCCGACCGAAGTCACTCTCCAATTCGACGGCCCGATCGCCCGCGTGCGGTTGTCTACCGACAACGGCGTGCACGTCTTTAGCCGCGACACGCGGCAGCAATTAGACGATGTGATCGCACAAATCGAAGCGGACGACACCAGCCGCGTGGTCATCTTCAGTTCCGCCGGCCGGACGTTCTGTGCCGGGGCCGACGTCTACGAACTGCGGAGCCTCAACGAACAATCCGCCTATGCCGTCGCCCGCGAGGGACAGGATCTGATGACGCGGATCGAGCGGCTGCCACAGGTGACGATCGCCGCCGTGCACGCCGCCTGCGCCGGGGGTGGTTGCGAATTGTCGCTGGCCTGCGATTTCCGCTTCGGCGCCGCCGGCTGCCGCATCGGTCTGCCCGAAACGTCGATCGGGGTAATCCCCGGTTGGGGAGGAGCGGTCCGAACCGCGCGGCTCTTTGGAGCAGCCATCGCCAAACGGATCGTCCTAGCCGCCGAATTGTGGCCGGCGGACGCGGCTCGGTCGTTGGGACTGCTGCACGAAGTCTTCCCGGACGCGGACTTTCCGGAGTCTGTTGAACGCGAAGCGGCGCGACTCCTCACGCGGGGGCCGGCCGGGTTGACCGCTGCCAAACGGTTGCTCGATTCCTTTGTTCCGGGGGACCTCGACGTCCAGTTGGAACAAGAAGCGGCCGCCTTTGCCGGCTGCTATGCCACCGGCCAACCGCAAGAAGGAATTAACGCGTTTTTGGAGAAACGCCCGCCGAATTGGTAACTCCCGCCCCGCTTGGCTGTAAAAACCACCGACGGCGCCGGTAAGATAGCGGTGCGAGCCGACACTCGCGCGATTCAAGACAACGTGATTGCCCAGGAGAAATCGACATGATCCCGCGTAAACAAACCGCCCTGTGGGGCTTTCTGTGTTCCGTCCTGCTAGTGACCGCTGGTTGCGGCGATTCAGCCCCCACCGCTTCCCAGACCGAGAAACTCAACACCGCCCCGCCGCTCGAATCGGAAGAGTCCCAACCGGCCGATGACGACGCAGCTACGGCTCCCGTCGACACGAGCGACGGCGAAAACAAGACGACAGCCGCCGCCAACGTCGATTTGCAGGGCATGACCTTCGCCGCCCCAGCCGATTGGAGCCGGAATGCGAACCCCGTGTTCGTTGAAGCCGAGTTTGCATTACCCGGCGAAGACGAAGATGCGCGACTGACGATCATGAAAGCCGGTGGCGACAAACAGGCCAATATCGATCGCTGGGTCAGTCAGTTTCAAATGGCAGAGGGTGACAAACCGTCGACATCTGAAATCGATGTCAACGGCCAAACCGCAACCGTGGTCGATATCCGCGGAACCTACATGGACCAACGGCCGGGCAAAGGTCCGCAGGAAAACTATCGCATGCTCGCCTACATCATTCCGTTTTCCGCCACCGACAATTACTTTGTGAAGGCGACCGGCCCGAAAGAGACCGTCGCCAAACATGAAGAAGCGATTGCGGAATTCGTAAAATCGGGCAAGCACAAGTAATTGCGGCCGCGCGCAATAAAGACTTTCACCCGTCCGTCGCAGCGACGGACGGGTTTTTCGCCGTTGATGACATTTTGTGTTTAGCACACCCAGCCAGCCCGCACTCGTCGTCCGATTTTGGATCACCTGGAAACCAAATGTACCGCATCACGCAACAGATTGACTTTTGCTACGGACACCGCCTGTTGAATTACGACGGCAAATGTCGTTTCCTCCACGGCCACAACGGCCGAGTGCGGATTTCGCTGGAAGCGGAAGAGCTGGATCACCGCGGCATGCTGATCGACTTCACCGACATCAAAAAATCGATCAGCACCTGGATCGACACCGAGCTGGATCACCGCATGATCCTGCACGAAGAGGACCCTGCGCTTTCCATGCTGCGGGAACTGGGAGAACCGGTATACGTCATCCCGCACAACCCGACTGCGGAGAACATCGCCCGGCTGATCTATGAATTCGCCATCTCCGAGCAGTTGCCGGTCCTGGAGGTGACGCTCTGGGAGACCCCCAAATCGTCCGCCACGTATGGCGCGTGGCCGCATCACAGCCACTGAGGCGAGTCGCATCGCGAGCGGCGGGGCAAAAGAGCAAGCGCAAAAAGAAAGCCCCCGGAAAGCGGACGGACGAAAGACTTGGTCGAGTAATCTCAGGCGTTAGGCTGAATCACGGTGTGGGTCGGGTTGCGATTCAGGGGACCCTATGCAAACCAAGTCGTCGTCTTTTCTCCACGCTTTCTCAAGGGGCTAGGCTGGGTATCGTGAGCAGAGGGACCCCCGTTTCTTAGGTGCTTGGGAATCCATGCTAATTTGATTCGTTAGAAGCCTTGAAGGCTGTATTACATAAGAAGCAACCGTCATGCCAATTGGAACAACGATCCCGCGATATGTTGTAATTCTTGAACATCTCAAGCAAAACCCTAGCACGGTTGGTCCGCGCCAAGGACACACACATGTCACGCAAGACATTTCCAGAAAACGACTTATGGTTCTCGTCCTGGGTCAGTGCCGATTCCGACCCACCAGTGTTTGAAATTCGCGCCGAAATTGTGTATTTGTAGTGTCATGGTTTCGGCGCTTTTCTCGGCGCCGAATATCCCGCTGGTTCGACACCTGTTTTCGGCGCTTTTCGGCGCGCGGAAGTTGTGAAAATGGCGAAACGAGACGTAGTGAAACCGGTGAGGCGCTGGCCGCTGGCCCTGGCGGGCGCCGCCGTGCTGGTTTACTCAATTGTCGTTTTGGGATTCGTTGCCCAAAGCCGGGATCTCGGCATCCGGTGTCTCTTGCCCGACGACGAGGACGTCCGGGCGGCCGAAATCCAACCGGACAATCATGTCGGCGTCCGCATTGACCGTTTGATCGACGTGACAACCGACGGCGACCAACCCAAGGAAGGGAATTATCTACTGAGTCTCGGCGGCAGACCGGTGCGGACTTTTATGGAGTTCACCCAGGCGATCGCCGCGCTCCGCACGACCCCGACACCGGCCGGTTCGTTGCTCAGTGAAACCGCCGACTCCGAAGAATGGCCCGGCCCGCTGGTCGAGCGGACCACCTCCCGCGGCCCGAGTGAACGCTGGATCGAGGTGGAGTATTTTCGCGAGAATACCGATCCCGGCGATCCTTACTCGCCGTTTCTTTTGGAAAAGCGATTGCCGCTGGGGGCGCTGAGTCTTTCGCTGGTCTGGTTTACGCTACACCTGGGCATCTTTGTCGTTGGGGCGATGGCCTATTGGAAACGCCCCCTGGACTCCGCCGCGCGGCTGTTTTTCGCCATGTGCATCGTCACCGTGGCGGCTTTCGTCGGCGGGTATCACTGGTGGGTGATCTCGGCCCGGTTGTGGCTGAATGTCCCGTTTGCAATCGGCGCGATGCTGGTACCGGTCGTCACGCTGCACTTCTTCCTGGTGTTCCCCACCCGCAAACCGTGGTTCGCCCGCCATCCGCGGACGGTCCTCGCCGCGATCTATGTCGTCCCGCTCGCGGCCACCGCCGGCATGGTGTCACTGTTGTGTTATTCATCATGGCAGCACGCGCACACCGACGACTATTCCGTGGCCGAATTGTTATACACGCTGTCCTACGTACAAAAGTCAATCTACGGTTATCTGGCCGTGGCCGGCGTGTACTTCATCGCCACGATTATTGCACTCTACGACAGTTACCAAACCACTAAAAACTCGGCCGAACACAATCAGGTGAAATGGATTTTGTGGGCCGCCGCCGCGTCGACGTTGCCCGTGGGCTATACACTGGCGTTGTCCTATTACACCCGCGTCGAGTTCGCCGTCGGGCACGCGCGGTTTCCGATGTTCATCGCCAGCTTGTTTTTCATGATGGCCTACGCCGTGGGCATTATCCGCTACAAGCTCATGCTGGTCGATCAGGTTTTCAGCCGGGGCATGTTGTATCTCGTACTCAGTTTCGGCGTGCTAATCGTCTACAGCCTCGCGATCACTCTGTGCAGTCTGTTGGGGATGATGCAGGACGCCAAATTTCTGCATCAAGTCATCGCCGTGACGCCGGTGGTGCTCGTGTCCGTGATCTTACTGGGCTGGATTCGCGACCGTGTGCAGCAGACGTTGGATCGCCGGTTTTATCGCGAAAAGTACCAACTCGACAAAGTCCTGCAGGGTATGAACCAGGCAGTGGCGCATCTCGTCGACCCCGCCACGCTGGGGCGGCAGATGCTGGCTTCCTGTCACGACGTGCTGCATGTCAACCAGGCCGCCGTCTATTTGCGTGCGGCGCCGAATGAGGACTTCAACTTGATCGCCGCCGAGGGGAACATGCAGCCTCCCGCACAGATCGCCAGTGATCCGGAACTTGTCGTCCCGCTGTTGGAGAACGCCAGTCTGCAGCGGACGTCGCTCCGCGGACGCGGCCCGCGGTCCCGCGTGCAATCGATTCTTCGTGAACTGGACGTCGACCTGATTCACGGTCTGGAGATGGAAGGCAACCTGGCGGGGTTCGTGCTATTGGGCGCCAAGCGTGACGGCAGCGCCTACACGGCCGAAGACCTGACTTTCCTCACTGCCTTGGGACAAATCATGACCTTGCACAGCTCCAAGGTGCACTATGAGATCACGCGGCTGAACAACGAACTGTCTCTGAAGATCGAACGCGTCGCCGAACAACAGCGGCAGATTTCGATCTTGCAGTCTGAGATCATGGGTAGCCGTACGCCGCAAAAAATCGAGGTCCACGACGGATTCCGCAACGACCTGATTCGCGGCAATAGTCAGGCGATTCGGCAGTTGCTGGACACCGTGCAGAAGGTGTCCCACAGCGAGTCGTCGGTGTTGATTCGGGGCGAGAGCGGGACCGGCAAGGAGTTGCTGGCCCAGACGCTGCACATGAACAGCCCGCGGCGTGAAGGACCGATGGTCCGGGTGCACTGCGCGGCGCTGTCGCCGAGTTTGCTGGAAAGCGAACTGTTCGGTCACACCAAGGGCGCGTTCACCGGCGCGCACCGCGACAAGGAGGGCCGCTTCGAGATGGCCAACGGCGGCACGTTGTTCCTCGACGAAATCGGCGACATTTCGTTGGAGACACAGGTCAAGCTGTTACGCGTGCTGCAGGAACGTGCTTTCGAACCGGTCGGCGGGACCCGCACGATTCACGTCGACGTCCGCCTCGTCACCGCCACGCACCAGGATCTCGAAAAGTTGATCCTGCAGGGTCGGTTTCGCGAGGACCTTTACTATCGGCTGAACGTGATCAGCATGACCTTGCCCCCGCTCCGCGAGCGGGTCGACGACATTTTTGAATTGGCCCGCCACTTTTTGGGCCGCGCCGCACAACGCGTCGGCAAACCGATTTCTCACCTGGACGTCGAAACGGTCGAAATCCTTAAGCAATATCCCTGGCCGGGAAACATTCGCGAGCTTGAGAATGTCATCGAGCGGGCCGTCGTTCTGGCCGACGATGAAGTGATTACTCCGGGTGATCTGCCGCGGGAAATTCTCTTTCCCAATCCGTCCCAATTGCAGCTGGGGAGCCAGAAACGCCACGAAACGGCGCCCGACCTGCAGTCCCATGGATCAGCGGACCGCAGCAGGTCCCCCGTCCCGGTCTCGGACAACGGTGACGAAGAACGAGAACTCCGCAGCGCCCTGGCGCGTTGCGGAGGAAACAAGGCCCGCGCCGCACGACTCCTGGGCATGCCGCGGAGCACGTACTACAGCCGGCTGAAAAAATACCGCATCAAATAGGCCGCACCACAATGTGTGCCGGCAATCAGATCATGTCTGCCGACGGGTGATGCTGGCGCGGGTCGGATTGATGTGCGGCTCGGGCGCGGGAGACGGCGGCGGCGAAACCACCGGTTCTTCGCGGACAACAGTCGGCATCGATTTTTGTGCTTGACGTTCAATAAACGTCCCCATCGGCCCGGCCAGCAGCGCGGGCAGCAGGATCACATCCGCTACCAGCGCCATGCCGATCAGCGAAGCCATCAGCCACCCAAACCGGCTGATGAGCAGCAACTCGGACGGGTAGAGCACCAGCAATCCCAAACTGGTGACGACGCTGGTTTGGAACATCGCCGGCCCGCAGTGCTCCAAAGCGAGTGCGATCGACTCCTTGCGGGACATATTGTCCTGGATCCCTGTACGGAACCACGTCAGCAGGTGCAGCGTGCCGTCCACGGCAATTCCCAGCGCCACCGACGCCGTGATCATTGTGCCGATGTCGACTGGAATGCGGAACCACGAAATCATGCCGAACACCATCCCGATCGGCAGCACGTTAGGCAGCATGGCGAAAAATCCCGATAGGGGATTTCGCAGCACGATCATCAACACGATGCCAATCACCACAAACGCCAAGGCGAAACTGGTGATCAAACTGTGCAAGACTTCCTGTTGAGTCTCCAAGAACAAGGGAACCATACCGGTGACCACGTGTCCCGCGGAGGGTTCCAACCGCAGCGTCGCTGCGCTGATCTGGTTCAACTCATCCATCAATTCGCCGTAGTCCAAATCGGTCAGCACGGCCACTTGGGCGGTGATCTTCCATAGTTCGTCTCCCGGCGCGCTGAATTCGGTTTTCTCATCCGCCACGATGAAATAGGACTGCGCCTGATGGGTTTCGTCCTCTTTGACTTTTCGCTCCATGGCGCGGGCGGCGGTTTGTTCGCGCAAGCGTTCCAGCCGCGAAGCGTCCTCGGGAAGCGGTTCGGGTTTCGGCAGAAAGTCCGCCAGCGACATCGTCCCGCTGACGTCGGGCAGTTGCGTGATCTTGGCTTGCAGCTCCCGCACCAACTCGGCGCGCTCGGCAAAATTCGGGCCGCCCCGCTTTTGATCGCTGAACTTGACGACGATCTGTACGGGCACGATCCCCGACAGATTGTCTTCCAGAAAGACGTAGTCCTGATAGACCCGCGACGTATCGGGGAAATACTTGATGACTTTGGTCTCAGTGCGGAAGTAATACAACCCGGCCGTCGATGCGGCGGCGGCCAAAAGAAACAGACACGTCACCGCCGTCGCGTGATCGGTGATCCAGTTTGCCAGGCCCCGCCAATGGTGGTGTTGGGTCTCTTCGGCCTGCGGCTGCCGCGGCGGCCACAGTTGCAACAGCGATGGCAGTCCGTACAACACCATCAACAACGAGACGATCATACCCACAGCGGAATAGATCCCGAAATCCCGCACCGGCGTCAAATGGCTGGTGGTTAATGACAATAGCCCGATCGCCGTTGTGACACTGGCCAACATGCACGGCTCGCGGGCCATGTCGGCGGCACGCACAACCGCCGTGGTCATATCGCGGGCCGCCGCGTGTTTCCAATAGTTGCCGACGTGAATGCTGCCGGAAATCGTGAGCATCAACAGCAACGAGGGCATCACGACCAATACCATGTTCATACTCCCCCCGGTCACCGGCACCAGTGCCACCGTGACCAGCGGGGTGAAATACGATACGGCCAACACCATCAGCCCCAATCGCAGACTGCGCATCATGTAAAAGGTTAGCAGCAAGCCCACCAACCCCGAGGCCAGAATTACTGAGCGGTTCTGCAGCATCCACAGCGGATAGTCGCGATCCCACGCCGATTTGATGACCGCTTGATTGAGCGCCGACGCCGCCACGGCGCCGCCGCCTAAATGCAGCGCGTCAGGAGGGATCCCCACTTCGTCCGCGGCGGCGCGAATGCTGCGGATCGTCTCCCCCTTGTCGGCCATCCCGGCTTCGTTGACATAGATCACAACGGCCGCGGGCGCGCCGGGGTAGAAGAAGGCATCCTCCACGATTGGCGGCGACGTCTTGCCGTCAGCCAGGTCCTCAAACCGCACGTCGAGAATCTCCTCCTGGAATGTCTCAGTTTGCGGAAGGCCTGGTTTCATGCCGAACCAACTCACACGCAGGTCATGTTGCGAGGCCTGGAGTTCCTCCAGTTTCTCTTCATCGGTCGCGTTCGTATTGGCGGTGAGCAGCTTGTCCTGCAACTTGTCGACGACCTGCACGTCCAGGCCGAGCTTTTCCTTTGCCCATGCGGCGATTCGCGCGCGGGCCGCTTTTTCGCGGTGTTTTCCGGTTTCGGAGAGCACCAAACGCATCTTCCCCGCGCTGATCAATACGCCCGAAAGCCGCTGCAGCGCCTCCTCATGGGGGATGTCGTTTTCCTCCATGCGGTCCAACACTTCCAGCGGGGTGCGGACCTTCTCGATTTGCGGGATCCCCCCGCGGCGGCGTCCGGTGGAGTCGGTTCGGCCCTGCAGTTTCTCGGCAAACTTTTCGAGTCGCGGATCGCCGATCTGGCTGTCGTCCCACGACGCGAGAATCACGTCGTCGTGCGGAAACTGCGTTTCCAACCAACGAAACTTGCGAGCCTGGAGGTTATGCGGCTCCAGCCAGTCGGCGACGTTGTTTTCCAGTTTGATATTGCGAAGTCCAAACGCCGCAATGGGGGCGACGAACGCCATCCCTACGACGACCCACACGGCCAGTCCAAGTCCGCCGGGACCACGCCTCTCGAAAAAATGCCTCATGCGATAACTTTCGCGGCGACCGGAGCAAACGCCCGCCGACTCAGTACTTAAAGGAGATTGAAGAAAGCAGCCCGACCGGCTGGCGTATCTAAAACGACGTGTTTGGCCCACAGTCCGTCCACGTTCATTTTCGCCGCGCGAATCGCGATGAAAACATCCGCACTTGGGCCCACAATTGCCACAATACCGGGCATTCTAACACTTTCCGCGATTTTCGGGAAAGGCCGGGTTCCCGTTCTTGCGCCTCGGTGACCCGTACGGCGCGCGCATAATAACGAACAGGAGATTCAGGTGAAATGGGCGGTCCTCTGCAAGGGATGTGCAACACTTCTGAGATCGATAATCTAACTCACTCGATTGAGCTTTCCGCACAGGCGCGGTAAGAAGTATCTCAAAACGGCCCGACGATCAACGACCACAGACACCCGGGCCATTGCACCGAAAGGACGATATCCCCCATGCCATTTGGTTTTGGACTCGTGGGCTGCGGCATGATTGCCTCGTTTCATGCCCGCGCGATTGAAGATTTACGCGGCGCCAAAGTGGTGGCCTTGTTCGATTCGTTTCCCGCCTCGGCCGAGCGGTTGGCCGCGTCGATTCCCGGCGTCGCCGTCTACAATGACTACGACGAATTCCTGCGACATCCCGGTTTGGATATCGTGAACGTCTGCACCCCCAGCGGGGCGCACAAGGATGTCGCCGTCGCGGCTGCGAAGGCCAAAAAACACGTCGTCGTCGAAAAGCCGCTGGAAATCACGCTGAAGCGCTGCGACGCCATCATCGATGCCTGCACCAAGAACAAAGTCAAATTGGCCACGATCCTCCCGTCAAGGTTCAGTCCGGCCAATATGGAGTTGAAAAAAGCGATTGACGCCGGCCGGTTCGGCAAGTTGACGCTGGGCGACACCTACGTCAAATGGTGGCGCAGCCAGGAGTATTACGACAGCGGCGGATGGCGGGGGACCTGGGCGCTCGACGGCGGCGGTGCCTATATGAACCAGGCGATTCACAACGTCGATTTGTTGTATTGGTTCATGGGGGACGTGGCCGAGGTGTCCGGTATCACCGATACGCTGGCGCACGATCGCATCGAAGTCGAGGACACCGGCGTCGCTACTGTCCGCTTCAAAAACGGCGCGTTGGGAGTATTGGAAGCGACGACCAGCGCATATCCGGGGCTGCTCAAGAAGACCGAAATCCACGGGACGACCGGCACCGCCATCGTGGAACAAGACGACATTTTGCTGTGGGAGTTCGCCAAATCGACCCGCAAGGACGACGCGATCCGCAAGCAATTCGCCCAAAAGGTCGGCGGCACCGGCGGCGCCAGCGATCCGTCGGCCATTTCCTACGCGGGGCACTTGGCGCAGCTTAAGGATTTCGTCAAAGCCATCCAGACCGGCGGCACCCCTGTCGTCGACGGCCGCGAGGGCCGCAAAAGCGTCGAGATCATTCTGGCGATCTACAAGTCATCCCACACCGGCCGCCGCGTGGAATTACCGCTGAAAAGCGACCCGCGTTTGCCGCGGTGATGTGGAGGATTTCTCGGTCGTTTCGGCGAGCGATATTTCTGACTCTGGTCACTGGTTTTGATTCGGAATCTCGATCATCCGTATCGATTTGGCATGAATCAAGACACGGCGACCGTCGTGAAATTCCAATATCACCATTTGATTCAATTCGTACGGGAATGCTGCTCCTTTGTCGGCATAACCATCGGTTTGCCCGACAAACCGCACGTTTTCGTACGTGTTCCCGTTGTTCAAATGGACGGTAATTGTGTTATCGGGGTTTAAAATCCCTCCTAGCGGGACCGGTTTGCCATTCGCCTTCGATTTTTCGCTAATCCACGCGAGGGTCTTAAAGAAAAACGTCAGGAATACGATCCCTCCCACAATGGGGCCTACCACACTGATCGTGGCCTCAAACGGGTGAATATCGCCCATGTTTTGGTTTCCTGATGGGGGGCTGAAACGAATAGCGCATCGGTCGGCAGCGCACTGGCCATCGTTTCCACACCGTACCACCACCCCACCGGGCGATCAACATCCGTCCGGGGTTGACGTAAATCGCCGCAACGGCCACACTTCCGCTGGTCTGCGTTATCAACGGTCAATGGAGTGGCGTGATGCGGCGGTGGCGTTATTTGGCGGAATACGTGGTGTTTCGCGCGTTCGTCGGGCTGGTGGAAGCGCTCCCCCCGCGGGCGGCGGCGCGGCTGGCCGAATGGACCGCTGGCGCGTTGGTCCGCTACCTGCCCCGCAAACTCACGCGCTATCACGTCGCCCGCGAAAACCTGCACATTGCCTTCGGTGATGAACTCTCCGACGCGGCAACCGACGACATCATTCACCGCATGTGGGTGCATCTGTTTCGCATGGTGGTCGAGATGATCCAAATGCGCCGCAAGCTCCGCGTAGAAAACTGCAAACGTGTGCTGCGGTTCCATCAAAAGGAAGAAGTCGTCCAGGCTCTCTACTGCGACCGGCCGGTGTTGTTCCTGAGCGGACACTTCGGCAATTGGGAGGTCGGCATCAGTTGCTTCGGCGTGTTCGGCTTTGAAATGCACATCATCGCCCGCGACTTGGACAATCCCTATCTGGACGACTGGTTTCGCCGGTTCCGCGAGCAGACCGGTCACCACATGATCTCCAAAAAGGGAGGCTTCGACCAAACGGCCGAGGTGCTGGCTGCCGGCGGAACGGTTGCCCTGTTGGGGGATCAAGATGCCGGGCGCCGCGGCGTGTTCGTCGACTTCTTCGGACGAGCCGCGTCGACGCACCGCGCAATCGCGCTCATGGCCCTGCAATACGACGCCCTGATCTGCGTGGGATATTCGCGCCGCTTAGAGGACCGCTTCGACGACGGCTTGCCGCTGCACTATGAGGTCGGCTGCGAAGAGGTGATCGACCCTCGCGACATCGACGCCGACGACGAGATCGCAGAAATCACCCGACGCTACAGCGCCGCCCTGGAACGCGCGATTCGCAAATCCCCCGAACAGTACTTCTGGGTCCACCGCCGCTGGAAAAGCATCCCCGGCCAAAAACGAAAGCGCAAATCGCCTCCGCTCAAAAAAGCGGGCTAAGCAACTTGCCCTCCGGGAGGGCGAGGCTCCCGCCGAGCCGCGCTGCAACGTTTCGCGTTATTTTCGCGTACTGACTGAATTGTTTAGGTCTTTGGATCGCGCGCGGCTCAGCGAGAGCTTCGCCCTCCCGTATTAGCGGCAACGTCACGGCGCAACGGTGTCGGGTTGCGACTCGCTTTGTTCCACTTTTTCATACAGCCGCGCCAATTTCAGCAGCAATTCTTCCAACCGCGCATCATATTCGGCCGCGTCGAGCGTCGATTGGATATCGCGCAGCGCATGCAGTTGCAACTCTAAGGCGTCCCGCCCGCGGCGTAGGTCGTCGGGAATGTTTCGTTCCCGCTCGCTGCGTATTAAATGGAATTGGTGCGCACGGCGGCCATCGACAGCCTGCGCGGATTGGGCTTTCTGCACGGCCCGCACCCCCTGAAACCAATCGGCCGAGGCCCCCAGACCGTCGCCGTTGTCGTCCAGCAACGCATGTTCGGTCGCCAGCCGCCCCTGTTGTTTGTAGTCCGCTTCGGTATTCCGCGACGCCGCCAGAAAGGCCTCCAACAGCGACGTCTGCCCGTCTTTGTCGATGTCGGCGGCGGAGTCGGTCATCGCTCGCGACAGGAAGTCGCCGAAACGGCAATAGTTCATTTCGCTGCCCGAGCGCGTCGCCGTAACCACAATCCGCCCGGGGGCGGAGAGTGCGTTAATAAACGGTCCGCTGCACGAAGCGCAATTAATAATCGCCGCGGGCCGCTGCACGTCGTCCAGCCACGTCGCCATTTCATCAGCGGTCACGTCCGGTCCGCGGAGATTGAACTTCGCCGAACGGCCGTCAAATGTGCCGTGGCCAATGAGCACGATCCATAAATCACCCGCCCCCTGCTGTGCTTCAAGCGCGATCCTCTGTTGCAGCAGCGTATGGTCTTCCTGCTCCGCAGAGGCGTCGCCGCCGATCAATGTAAACTGAGCATCGGCCTGTTTTGCCGCAGTCTGCCAGCGTTCGGCCCACGTGGCGAACTCGCCGGCATACGCGCTCGTGCCGGGCGCGCCGACGACTACGACCACCGAGGTCCGCTCAACGGCAGCCGGATCGTTCATCGCCAGCAGCAACAGTAGCGGCAGCAATTTCACGGCAACCCCCGAAAACGTCTCAGACCCCATTCGCCGATGAAACAGGAAAGTGCAAACAAAAATACCGTCGACTGGTGCCACAACGGATAGGTGTAATGCTCGGTGACCGGCGCCGATTTTTCGGGAAGCTCCCGCACGAAACTTTCCAGGTTCGACGGCTCGACGACCTGGCCACCGGTCGCTTCGGCGATCCGCTGTAACTCCGCCCGGTTCCAAGTCAGTTTGCGGAATTCCTCGACCGCAGGCTGGTAGACCCAGCCGGCGACGGCCTGACCGGCGTCTGATCCGGTGCCGTCGGTCACCTCGGCCGTCACGCGGTAAGCCGCCGGTTCGCGGGGGACATACTCGACGGTAAACAGACCCGGTTCGTCCAAACTCGGTTCCGCGTCGAGCGTAATTTCGGTCCCTGCGACCGGCGCAACGGTCACCTTGACGGCCGCATTATCCAGCGGCTGAAAGTCTTTGTTCCGCGCGCGGACTTCGATCCGCGCGACATGTTTGTCGTCAGACTCAACGGTGGCCTCGACTTGCCCCGGCACATCAGCGATCAGCCAGCGGACCAATTGACGCGTGGCGCGGGCCTGGTCGTTCTGTTCGGGGGATGCCCGGCGGAGTGCCCATCGCCATAGATCCCCAATCGCAACCGCGGCTGTCTTTCCACGACCGAACTGTTGGGCTACTAGTGCCGGAAACTGGTTGCCGCCGCCGTCGTCGGCATACGCCAAGACCATCGCCCCCGGCTTGATGCCGGTCAGCGGATTGAGAGTTTGGAAACTGGGCATGTCGTTAAGGCGGGCCTGTTCGTCCTGCTCGTTCCCCCGCAATCGAATCCACGGCTGCAACCACCCATCGCGGGAGAGGGTCAACCGCAAACGTCCCGACGGCGTCGCTGCCGGTTCGCGATCCAGATAAACCGGCAACAAATCCCGCAGCGGAGTCCGCGCGTAACCCCCGCGGCGAAACGACTCCTGCCCGCCGAGCATCAACAGGCTCCCCCCGCGGCGGCTGACGAACTCTTCCAACAGCGCCATTTGGTCCCGCGTGAAGAACTCCGCTTCAACGTCGTCCAGAATCACCGCGTCGTAGACGAACAACTGTTCGGTGATCTTGGGAAATCCCTCGCGAAGTTCGTTGCCGTCCTGCGTCTCGATCCGCACAAACACCGGTTGGTCGTATTGCTCTTTCTCGTCAGGATCCTGCTCGTCAAATCCGCGAAACAGCGGATTGGAGGAATCGACCTGATTGTCCTTCCATTTGAATTTCGGTTCCCGCTTGGCGATGCGTATCAGCGCGGTCAATTGCACCGCCTCGTCCTCTTCGAGCGCGCGGCGGAGAAATTTGAACTCCCAATTCGGCCGACCCGAAACATACAAAACGCGTTGCGGCCGTGTGCCGCGGTCGATGGTCAATGTCCGCTGGTTGTTGGCCAGCGTGGCTTCGTCAGTGGTCGAAGAATCGTCGAATTGATCAAACTCCTCCCCCTCAGCGACGCGAAGCTGGTAGAACTCTACGCCGCGATGCGGGGCGGCAAACTGCAGACGAAACGCTAATGCGGCTCCCGATGGGTCGACGCTCAAGCTTTGGTGCGCCACCCGTTCACCCTGCGGGTCGAGAACTTCGGCGGTGACCGTCTCACCGACGTCCCCCAGCGTGCGAATCTGCGCTTTGACCGAAATCGGCGCATCCTCAAACGGCGAACGGCTGACGGCGACCGATTCGATGCCAATGTCCCGCAGACCGTTGTCATCATCGCCGATCACTGGATAGATGGGAGGAACGCCCTTGAGTTGGGGAAAGTCCGCGGTGAAGTCTGTGGCGTTGCCATCGCTGAACAGCAGGATTCCCGCCAACGGCCGATCTTGAAACCGCTCGGCGATCGTGGTGATCGCGTGTCCCAATTGCGACGCGTTGCCGTCGAAGGGAATTTCGTTGTAGTTGGGAACGCTTTGTAGCGACTCGGCAAACAGATAACGCCGCAACTCAAAATCCTGCCCCAGCCGCGTTTGCCATTGGGACTCGCCGAGACGATCTTGAACCTGTTCGTTGCGGCGGGCGATGGTCTGGCTTTGGCTGTTGTCGACGGCGATTGCAAACAGATTTGCACCCGGCCGCGCTCGCACCCCGCTGTAAAGCGGTTCGATCAAACAAGCCGCTAAGGCCAACAACCCGCACGTCTTCAGCGCCGCCGCACAGAACCCGATCCACCGCTGCGAACTGGCGCGGCGATAGGAACCGATCACCACATACAGCGCCGCGGCCGCCAACACGGCGGCGGGGAGCACCCACCGCTCGTTGCCGATGATCATGGTGGCAAAGCTGGTCATTTTCCGCTCCCCACGCGTTGGTAATAGCGGCGGACGAGTTCACGATACTGCGCCGGCACCGGATCGCGGTCGATGGGGACTAGTGCATCGGGGGATTCCCGCTTGGCGATTTCTTCGCGGAGCCGGTTCTGTAATTCCACGAGCGGTTGCGCGACCATGCTGTCGACGAGCGACCAGTTCGGTTCCTTGGAATGCCGCCGAAATTCGGCCCGGATGCTGCGGGCACGGTCGCGAATTGTGGCCACCTGTTCCCGCAGGTCCGGATCCTCGACCATCTCTTCCACGTCCCGCAAGCGGTCTGACCACGCGCGGAAATCGCCACCGGTGATTGGTCCACCCGGACCGCCGCCGCCGGTTGTTTCGTTTCCACTTTGTGGACTTCCCGGCGAAGGATTGCGCTCAGTTGGCCGTGGCGCTTGGTCCCGCAAGGTGCGGCGCGAGTTTCGCGAATTTCGGCCGCCGGCTGCGGCATCGCCCGGCGCGTCACGACTTTCATCCGGTTGCCCACCTGCTGGTTGTTGTCCTTGTCCCGGTTGCTGACCCCGCCCCGGTTGTTGGCCCTGATCCTGCTGTTGCTGTTCGGATTGCCCCTGTTGTCCCTGTCCTTGTTGCGCTTGTCGGCCTTGTTCCTGTTGTCCCTCTTCCGCCGACCGGTTTTGCTCTTGATCCCGGCCCTGTTGTTGGCCTTGTTGCCGGGATTGGTCTTGTTGTTGGTCCGGCGGTTGGCGTGGCTCTTGCTGTCCTGGGGAGCCGCCCGGTTGGCGCCCTGGACCGTTTTCGCCTTCGGTCGCTGATTGTCCCTGGCCTGGTTGTTGCTGCTGCGAATTCGGATCGGCCTGGGCGATCTCTTGGTTGAGTTGCTGCGCCAAATCGGCCAATTCCTGTCTCGCCCGTTTGAGGGCATCGGTTTCGTTGCCCAACACGCTCTCGGCGGCGCGCTCCACGTCCGACTTGAGTTGTTCGATCGAATCGCGGGCTTGCCGTTCGGCGCGGGACGCCTGTTCCGACCAGCCCCGCTGCATGAGTTGCCGCGCCGCGTCGAGTGCCTGCTGCGGCTGTTTTTGCTCGGTATCGCGCAGCGTGTCGTAAAGCTGTTTGGACAACAGCGGCTCGCCCGTCTCGGCCGCTTGAGAGACCTCGCGAACTTGCTTCAGCACGTCGTCCAGTTTTTCCTGCTGTTCTTGAAGTTTTTCCGCGAGGCGGTCTTTTTCACGCACGTCTCTGAGCGATTTCTCACCCCCCTCTTCGAGGGCTTCCATCTGTTCGGCGATCTGTTGTTGTTGCTCGGCCAGTCCGCGGGCGTCCTCGCGCATGTTCTGCATCTCGTCCGCAAACGCGCCAGCCGATTTTTCGCGGAATTCATCCCGCAGTTGCTGCAATTCCCGTTCGGCGCGGGTTCCCGAATTGAGGGCCTGGGACAGCTGCCCCTGCTCGAGCGCCTCCGACGCGCGGTGCATATTCTCGCGAGTCTGATTCACTTGTTGCTGCGCTTGCTGGGTGTCGGCCTGCCGCGGCGATTGCTGCATCCGGTCTCGCAGTTCGTCAGCGTCACGCAAAATCTCGCGCTGATCTTCGCGGAGCCGCTTGAGCCGCCGCTCAAGTTCGCGCCGCTCGGCCTCGTCCTGCGCCGCCTGCAGAGCGCTTTGCAATTCCTTGATCCGCTCGTTGAGATCGCTTTGCCGCTGCGCCAATTCCCGCAGGCGGTTGAGAAGCTGGTTCGTCTCCCGCTGCGCATCGCTGACTTGTGATTGAGCGGTGCTCTCGTTTTGGTAGCGGTTTTCCTTGTCGGTCAATTCGAGTTGTTGGAGTTGTTGCTGCGAACGTCCGCCGCCGCCCCCTCCACCCCCGCCGCCGCCTTGTTGTCCCTTAGTGACTTCATGTTCCCGCGCGCGAAGCTTAAGTAGCGCCTGATAGGCCGCCCGTTCGGCCGCGTAAGCCTTAAGCAGCGATTTGTCCGCGTCGGCAGCCGAGACGATGCCCAGTCGCTCGACGGCAGTCGCCATGTGTGACTGCGCGGCCGTCGCAGCTGGCGGCGACTCGCTGGAGGTCAGTGTTTCCCGCACCTCGGTCAATTGTTCCAGCGCTTGAGCTTGTGATTGAGCGATGACCTCGAGTTGTTCGTTGAAGACCGTCTCGGCCGCCTCAGCGGCGCCGCGACGGAGTTTCCACGTAGCTGTCACGATCTCTTTTTGCAGTTTGATCAAATCCTGCAATTGCTCGCCCTGCCCTCCCCCGCCGGCGGCTCCGCCCCCGCCGCCGGGAGGCGTCTGCCCTTGGCGGAAGATCTCGTCAAAATGCCGCACCTCGGCGACGTACACGTCGCTCTCAGTACGCCGCAACTGCCCCTCCCCGTCGTAATCGTCCGCCCATAGGTAATACGACAACAACTGGTCCGGCTGGGCATCAAGTTCTTCGAAGTGGATCTGCTGCGAGACCTGCTGCAGGTCCCCCGCTTGGTTCTCAAACGTGAGTACCTGCTGCGGCTCATCGCCGATGGCAAAGGCCATGCCGTGTGCCGTTACTCCGAAGTCGTCGCTCACGGTGCCGGTCACCAGCATCTCTTCCAAGGGGGAGACCTGCTGGTCCCGACCCGGAAAGGTCAACTTAATGTCCGGCGGGCGATTGGGCAGCACGTTTAACGAAAACAGCGGCGGCCGCTTGTTGTGCCGGCCCTGCGCATCGGTGAGCTGCAATGTGAAATTTCGGGATTCCCGCATCGGCAAAGTCACCTCGTAGCGGTGCGGATCGTCCCCGATTGCCCGCAGCGGCACGCGCTCTATCCCTTCGGCCACCAGCAGCGCCTCGGCCACCGATTTGTTGAGCGTGAACGTTAACGTGGCCGTGCTCCCCTCGACTGCTGTGACTTGCCGCACGTCTTCGGCGACCAGCGGTTCGCGACCGGCGTAGCTCGGGAATTCCACCCGCGCATCGGCCTGCAGCAATTGCGGATATTCAAAGACGGTGACGCGATATTCCTCCGTCCGTCGCCCGTCGTATTCGACGACGTAGGTGAGGTCCGCATCCACAATCGGAATCCGCGTGCCGAATAGCGGATCGTCGAGACTCTTTTGCATGGGCATCGTTTCCGGCGGGCTGTTCGGGGCCGTTGCATGCAACGCCACGTCGACCGGCATCCGTTCGCCGAAGCGGGCCGTGACAACCAACCCCGTCCCCCGCTCCACCTCCACGTGGCCGGGGTCGACTTGGATCTCAAATGCGATGTCCGTCTGCGGCGTCGAAGCGCCCAGGTTCTCGAAAATCACCGCCTGCGCCGTGCGGGGATTAATGCTCCACAGCCCGATTGTCACAACCAGCATCGTGATCAGCGCCGCCGCATGCGCAAATTGGGCGCGATGGATTTTGGCATCGGAAATCACCGAGCGCCAGTCGTGATGCCGCGCATGTTCGAGCGCCTGTTGAATCACCCGTTGCTGCAAATACCCCAGCGAGCCGGGAAGCGACTGCCGCTGTTCGACGGCCGTCAGCAACAGCGACTTCAATTCGGGATGCTCTTCCTCGATGCGGCGGGCCAACCAGCGGACGTCGTTTTTGCGGCTGCGCGACGCCAGATAGGTCATGAACCCGGCAAACAGCGCCGCAACTAAATACAGCGGCATCGTAGAGGCGGAGGAACTCCCCGAAACGATGGAAATACCCCAGACGGCGACGCCGACCACGGCCACGGTGACCCAAAAAAACGCCAAATGCCGCCACGTGCCGTATCGCCGATACCGCTCACCGACGGTTTGCAACAGGTAATCCAAGTGCAATTCAGTCATGGCTCGGCCCAATTTGCTATGCCGGTTCGGTGGGGGAGGTGACAGCCCTGGCCGTTCGCCCCGCCCACCACGTTTCCAGGATCAAAACAATCAGTGCCGCCAAGACCAGCCAATGCCAGATTTTTTGACGGCTCTCTAATTCGCGGTTTTTCAATTGCCGTTGCTGCTGGGCCTGTTTTTCCAACTGGGCCGCTGTCGGCGGCTGTTCAAATATCAGTCCCAACTGTTCCAGATGTTCGACCGGCAGAGCGGCGGTTTTGCTTTCTTGCGGCGGCAGATTTACGGCGAACGCCTGAGAGCGGTCGCCCCGTTGAAAGTGGTAGATTCCCGGTGCGTCAGTGGCGTCGGTGGTCCGCCCGTTGATCGCGATCGGCGAGCGATCCGCGCCGGGAGACTCCAGAATAATCTCCCCTTCGCCACCTCCCTCGTCGTCCAACGTACAGACGACTGTGTCGCCGACCGTATAGGACGGCAATTCATGATTGACGCGCGCGCTGCGCTCCAGAATTGCGTTCATGAGCGGAGCGAACTTCGACGAGAGGGCCAACTGGCTGTCCTCCGGATGCCATCCCGAGGTCAGCAACAATAACGTCCCCGCCCCGACGCGGGACTCAACGATGGCCGGCGCTCCGTCGTCAAACCGCGCCAACACCTCCGCACCGGGAAGTCCCGACTCGTCGATGCGGCGATGCTTCCAAAAATGAATCGTCGTAAAATCGCTGAATCGCGCTTCGGAAAACGGCGCAAACAGCGGATGGTCGAATTGAATCTCCCCCAACATCGCATAGCTGTCCGTCGCCGCTTCCTCAGCGGTGAGCGATGATCCGCCGGTCAGTTGCGAGACTGATTCCACCGCCGCCGCCGACGGCAAAGCGAACAGCAGCGTGCCTCCTTCGTGGAGATACTTCTTCAGCGGCGCAACATGTGGCTCATGCGGGACAGCGGTGAGCACGGCGAGCGAAATATCGTGCTCCGCCGACGCGAAGGCCTCCTCGTCCATGGCGACGATTTGCACTTTCCGCGCGGGAGTCTCAGTGAGCGCCCGTTCCAAAAAGTAACGCGGCTGACGCGGATCATCGCCCAATTCGTTTCCCAGATACCAGACCGTCAGCGCCAGCGGCTGCGTCGCGACGTGGTAGACAACGTTGTCGAAGGACTGGTCATCGCCGAACAGTTTTAGCGCCGCCGTTTTCACTCCGTCCGGCCGCGGCGGCACTGACAGGATGCGGCTTTGGCCGGCCGGGACGTAGACGTCCATCCGCGCGGAATCAGATTTTCTTGTTTCTGTTTGCTCTTTCTGTAAATCGACCCACGCCAATTGAAACCGGTCTTGGGACGAGTCCGCGGCGTTGTCGATCCGCACGCGGACCGTATTCGCGTCATCCGTATGTCGTTCATCGGCCGCGGCGGCAACGATTTGCAGGCCGGCGTTGGTTGTCGATTTCGGCGTCACCGTCGCGATCGAGACCTGCACATCCTCCGGCCAGCGATGCGCCTGCAGCCCGGTTAAGCGGCCCCCTTGTTGCAAATCCGAAATCAGCACGATTCGCTTAGCGGCCGTCGCCGACGGGGCATCTTCCACAGCATCACCGGCGAGCAGATCAACGGCCGCGGTCAGCGCCGCATCCAGATGCGTCGCCCGCCAACTCGGCTTGATGTTTTCCAGTTCGCTGCGGACCGCATGCGGCCGTTCTCCCGACGGAAGCTCGTCCCATTCGGCGAACGTAATCAACGGGCGAATGTGGGAATCGAAGGCGACCAGCGCCACGCGATCGTTCGCTGCCCGCTGTTCGATCTCCGCCAGCGTGTTCTTGACCGCCTGATCCCAGAGGTCGTCCCGCCGCATGCTCGCACTCGTATCGACCAGCAATACCACCCGTTCTCCCTCGCTTTGAGCAACGGGAATCAGATTGGCATCGCGGAAAAATGGACGCGCAAAAGCCAATGCCAACAGACAAATCGCCAGACCGCGGAGGAACAACAACCACAGGTTCTCCAACCGGCTCCGCCGCGTGACGCGGGGAGGCGAGGGAGTGAGAAACATCAGCGAACTGAACGTCACGCGCCCCCGCGGCGTACGGCGGATAAGGTGGAACAGAATCGGCAGCGAGACCGCCAAGATGCCCGCCGCATACAGGGGCGCCAGGAAACTCATACGGCCCTCCTTGTCACGCGCCGCCCGCGCCGCATCCGCGCCTGCAGGAAATCGTGTAGCGCCGCATCCACCGGTTGGTCAGTCAGCATCGCGACATATTCGATACCCAGTTTGTCGCACGCCGCACGGACGGATTGATTGTGCGCCTCGAGTTTCTGCAGATAACCGGCCCGCACCTGCTGCGGATCAACATACATGTCCCGTCCCGTTTCCAGGTCCTCAAACAGCACCGATTCCGTGAACTCGAATTTCGTTTCGGCCGGATCGAGAATCTGAAACAGGATCACGTCCTGACCCCGCGAGCGGAGCGTGCCGAGCGCCGTTTCCAATCCGTCGAGATTGGCCAGGCAGTCGGACAGGATCACCACAATCCCCCGGCGGCTGACGTATTCCGCGAATTGCCGCAGCGGCTCCGAAACGTCGGTCCCCCGCCCGGCTGCCGGACGTTCCAGCGCAAGCATCAACCGCCGCAACTGCCCGGGACGATACTGCGGCGGCAGGATGTCCTCGATCCGCTCGTCGAAGCGCACCAGACCCACCGCGTCATGTTGCAAGGAAAGAAAATAGGCCAACGTCGCGGCCAGCGTCGCGGCATATTCCGCTTTGTTGTAGGGCAGGCTGCCGTAGCTCATTGAGCGGCTGCTGTCGAGGACCAGATTGCACCGCAGATTGGTCTCATCCTCGAAGCGTTTGATGTAGTGGCGGTCGCTACGGGCATACAGTTTCCAGTCCAGATACCGCGGGTCGTCGCCGGGGCTGTACTGCCGGTATTCGGAAAACTCGACCGAGAACCCGTGGTAGGGACTGCGGTGCAGGCCGTGCAGGAATCCTTGCACGACGATCTTGGCCCGCAATTCCAAAGACTTGATCCGCATCAAGGAACCCGGATCGAGAATCTCGTCGTTGCGGCGCGCGGCCCCGGTCGAATTGGCGGCGGCAATACTCATTCAGCGGCGGGCCTCTCCACAACGTCCAACAGCCGCTCCACCACCGCCTCCACGGTAACCCCTTCGGCTTCGGCGCGGTAATTGACCAAGATTCGGTGCCGCAGCGTCGGATGCACCAGCGCGCGAATGTCGTCTTCGCTGACGTGGGCCTGGCCGTTTAATAATGCCCGCGCCTTGGCCCCCAACACGAGGTACTGCGCTGCTCGCAGTCCTGCCCCCCAACTGACCCATTCGTTCACAAACGCCGGCGCATCGGCGGTCTGCGGGCGTGATGCGGCCGCCAGGCGAACGGCATAGCGGACCACGTCCTCGGCAATCGGCACCTGCCGCACGATCTCATGAAACTGCTGCACGTGCTCACCGGTGAACAACGGCTGGATCGGTTCGGACGCCACGGAGGTGGTCCGCGACACCACCGCCACTTCATCGTCTTCGGGCAGGTAGTCGATCACGATGTTGAACATAAAACGATCCAACTGCGCTTCGGGCAGCGGATAGGTCCCTTCCATCTCGATCGGATTTTGGGTCGCCAGGACGAAGAACGGCTCTTCCAGGCGATATCGCACGCCGGCAGCGGTCACCTGATGTTCCTGCATCGCTTCCAACAGTGCCGCTTGTGTTTTGGGCGGCGTGCGGTTGATTTCGTCGGCCAGGAGCACGTTGGCAAAGATCGGTCCTTTGACGAACTGCAACGTGCGATGCCCGTGCGAATCCTCTTCCAGGATCTCCGTACCGGTGATATCCGCCGGCATCAGATCGGGCGTGAATTGAATCCGCTGGAACTTTAGGTCGAAGACTTGGGCGATCGAATTCACCAAGAGCGTCTTGGCGAGTCCCGGCGCGCCGGTGATCAGGCAGTGGCCCCCGGCGAACAGCGAATACAACAGTTGGTCGATGACCTCTCGCTGGCCGATAATGGTTTTGGACAACTCGCGGAGGATCAACCCCCGCGCCTCGTGAATCCGCTGCACGATCTGTTGTTCCGTTTCAAATTTCTCAGCCGCCGTCGCCAATTCCACGTTCGCTCCCCTTTAGATAATCTTCCTCAAGCCTGTCCCCTCAAGCCTAACCCTCAATGTGTCATCGCATAAAACACAATATTGATCCCCAGCGGATACGCTTTCTTTTCTGAAAACTCGTGGAAATACCATTCGTTTTCTCCTTCCCGCTCCCAACCGTCCCCCAGGTCGGTGTTGTGGCAAATGAAGGCCATCATGCGGCCGTTGTCGTCGAAGATCGCTTTGTAATGCACCTGCCGCGAATCGGGGCCGCGCTCCCAGGTGATTCCCCGGCTGCGGCCCCATTCGGCGGCGTGGATACTAGGAACTTGCGGGCGTTCTTTCAGGTCGTACACGCAGTGAAAAATCGGGTGTTCCAACGGCACTTCCAACGGTTCGCGGTCGGGAAAAACCCGTTTGATTTCGCGGT
Source organism: uncultured Planctomycetaceae bacterium (assembly GCA_937952455.1). Lineage (GTDB taxonomy): Bacteria > Planctomycetota > Planctomycetia > Planctomycetales > Planctomycetaceae > Symmachiella. Next base: position 914 of record CALFYU010000387.1, on the reverse strand, counting down.
AGAAGTTGTCCCACTCGTCGTAGCCCCAGAAGTCGTCGACCATCAAGAACCCGCCGTTGAGGAGATACCGCCGCAGCGCCACGATCTCGTCTTCCTCGAAATACAATTCACCCGGCTCTATCAAGTAGAGAAACGGATAGTCGAACAGATCCTCATCGGTCAGCTGCACGACCTTGCCGTTGGGATCGACCTTCAGCGAGGTGAGTTGCTGCAGCCGAAAGGAAAAATTGAGGTCGCTGTCGGGATAGTCGGTCCGCCACTTGCCCCAACGTCCGTAAGACCCGTACCGCACACGGGCAAAGGTGAAGACGTCGCTTTTGAATTGATCGTCGATCTTCCAGTCCGGAACGCCGCGGCGCCCCTCGGAAAACCGGTCGTGATGGCGGTCGCGACCAAAGCGGCGGCCCCGCTGAGCATGCGAAATCTGCGCCAGCAACGTCGCCAGTAAGGCGACGACAATCAGGATCGGCAAACGTCGTGACATCACCACTCCTCGACGAAGGCGGCTACGGGGACTCTTTCTCTTCGACCTCTTTCGGTGCGGATTCAGCGGTGTCGGATTGTCGGTGGAGTTTCAATAACAACTGGTGCGCCTCGCGAAATCGAGGCGCTTCTTCCAAGGCACGAAGTAGATGCTGCTTGGCGACTTGCGGCTCATCATTGTGCAACAAGTGTGCCAATTGGTAGTGGGCGTCGATGGCCGCGTGCGGGTCAAGTTCCACGACCGCTTGATAGGCGGTGATGGCAGTCGATGGTTTACCAAGCTCACTGCAGGCCCGCGCCCATTCGTGATAGGGGCTGGGCAACAACGGGTTGACCGCGATTACGCGGTTGGCGTTCGTTTCCACGCCTTCCCAATCCCCCCGCTCGACGGCGAGCGTCAACAAGCGGAGGAATGCGTCTAGGGCGTCCGG
>CALFYU010000386.1 GCA_937952455.1 uncultured Planctomycetaceae bacterium | reverse complement strand
GAGTCATCAAAAACCTCTATTCAGCAGGCGCACCCGGCAATACGGCCTAGCGATGGCAGGTGTTGCAGTCGGTTTTGCTCTGTACGTGGTACTTATCAATCCATTGATGCGGCACGGCAACTTCTTCCGTGAGTGGTTGCCAACCTTGGGCGAATACCTCCTCTCGCGGTCGAATCGCCGGTGCTGGATCGCGATGGCATTTGAGGCACCATTCCATATGCAGGGTCACGTCACGCCACATTAGCGGCATCTTGTCGACGCGACCGTGACAGGATTCACAGGCAACCCCTTTATGTATGTGAATGCTGTGATTGAAATACGCATAATCTGGAACATCGTAAACGCGGCGCCACCTGAGCGGACGCCCGCTGCGGGCACTCTCGCGAACCGGCGCGAGCATTTCGGCGTCGGAGAACAGTTGCGAATGGCAGTTCAAACAGACCTCGGTCGAAGGCATTCCGGCCGTAGCCGCTGTTTCAACCGACGAATGGCAAAACCGGCAATCGAGCCCCACGCGACCCACGTGGTGTTCGTGGCTGAAGGGAACGGGCTGATCTTGCACGACACCCTCCTCGGTCACAGAGGGCGCGCGGACGATAATCCCCCCCAGCACAATTGCCGCAGCGATGAAGAGCACGGCGCCGAAAATGCTGACGCGTGCGAACGTATTCATGCTGCGATAAAAGATTTGCGGCATGGTTGTCGAATCACCCCGGGCAAAAAAACAATGGGCCTTCGGCGATGCTATCTGCTCGGTGCCCTATCCAAAATGGGGTGCGATTGCCGCGTTCCCTAGAGGATTCACCGGCGCGGTGTATGGTGGATTCCCCTAGTCGCCGTGGCATCACATCAACCAAAGAGGGGATGCCGTCACTCGGCCGGGACACGACCCGCACTGCGATTGCGGAATTACGGCAATCGCAGCGCGAAGGGTGCCGTCTTACTTACTTGCCGAGGTCACATTAAATTGCTTGATGTCTGCCAGGCCGATGACTCCCAGCGCGATGCGGGGACCGGCATCGCCCGAAGGCTGGCTCTTCAGGTCGTCGGCGTGATTGTGGACGACGACCGACCGACCGATGATCAGATGCAATTTCAAGCCCTTGGCCAGCTTGTCGACCGTGGCAGTTCCTTCGGCGTTGGCCGTGATGTTCCCCAAGTCGCCGGCATGGTGTTTCGCAGCGTCTGGGCCGCCATGTTTTGTGTCTTCGGGATTGAAGTGTCCGCCTGCCGACTTGCCTTGCGGGTCACGCAGGTCGCCGTATTGGTGAATGTGGAACCCATGTTTGCCCGGCTTGATGCCGCTGACTTTACCGGTCACTCGCACGCCCTCTTTTGTTTGTTTGAGCAGCAACGTGCCTGCCACTTGGTGCCCCTGTGTCGGCGAAAGCACGACGACGGCCTCTTGTGGAACCTTCACATCATCGGTGGAAACGGTGTCGTTTTGAGCAAATAGCAACGTGGTGAGAAGCGTTGCAGCGGCGGCAATCGTGAATCTGACTGACATGATGTCTCCTTTTCTTGGTGTTGGAAATCAGATGACGCCCGCTGGGGCCGTCAATAAGGCAGGTCCGCTGTGGTGCGAGCGAATTGCAGGATTCGACACATCCCACTCGATGCAAATCCCTGTCCGCAATTCTTGGAAAATCGCCGCTCAGCGAACATCGTGGTTCACAGTTGAATCCGCCTCAGGAGAATCCTGAGGGATCATAAAACTGCGTGATTGCGGATGCTGCACGGATGGGAGAGTGCGAAATCAATCGATATCTCTGGGCTCGGCGACAGTCTCAGGATTACCCCCGCAAAGGCCGATCGGCTTTCCCCGATTCCGCGGTCAATCCGCACCAAAATAGAATTGTGCTGAGTTGCGTTCGCAATTCGTCTCATCGGCCGACGGCGAGTTGTGGCGTAGCGGTTATCGAATGATTCGCAAAAGGAGAAAATCCATGGCACAAGACACCCACATTTATGACGAGATCGATAACAAAACGAATCTGCATGACGTTTGCCTGCAAATTCGGGACGACGTACGACGCGCCCATTCGCGGGCGGCGTTGACGGAGTTGTATCGCCGCAGCGGTTATCTGGTCACGTTGTCGCACGCTCAGTCCTGGCGCAAGAAATTCGGCGACGATATCAAAGAGATACGCGACGTCGCTCAGAAGGAGTTCGGCATCACGGCCCGTGCCATCAATCGCCGCGCGGATGAGATCGGAACCGAAGCAGACTACGACGAACATTGGGGAGAGGAATCATGAGTCGCGAAAGCCAATACACACCGACCGAAGCGAAATATAAGGGAACCGCTGACGAAAACTACGTGACGTACGATCTTCGCCAACAAACGCGGGGCGACACGACGGCGTTGTATCCCAAGGTCAAGCGGGTCTATTTTGCGGGGGACGTTCAGGACTGGGAGGTCGGGACTTTTGAAAAGAAATCGGGGCGAAGTGTGTTTGGGGTGAGGATCGAATACGAACGCCGCCGCGACGGCTATGAGCGCAAAGGGTATACCGCCGAACGAAATGGAACGACTTATGAAGTGCCGCCAACGACCGTGGAACCGAGCGTTTCACATTATTCGCAAGTCGTTGAAGTGCCAAAAGAAGCCCAGAACATTCGATTTCAGGGCACACAGTTGCCGGAGAGGTATCGGTCGGCGCTTCAGAACGTGAAATAGTTTCGCGTCGTCGATTTCGAGTTCACCGGCCCCGTAGTATTCACGCCAAGTACCACATTGATCGCTGTTAGCGGACGATAGCTAATGCTTTCACACGAATTGATGTAGGCGCAGCGTTATCTCCCGCCCACCGGCATTCACGGGACGGCGGCGGCGGTGTCCGCGAACCAACGCCGGCCATTGAACCAATTGTCAACGTTCTCCCAATCAATCACGTTCCACCACGATTCGATGTATTCGGCGCGACGGTTTTGATATTTCAAGTAGTACGCATGTTCCCAAACATCGATGCCGAGGATCGGCTTGTGACCGTGCATCAGCGGATTGTCTTGGTTGGCAGTGCTTTCCACGATCAGATCGCCATACTTATTCACGGCAAGCCAAGCCCAGCCGCTGCCAAATTGCGATGATGCGGCTTCGGTGAATTTCTGTTTGAACGCATCGAAGCTACCGAACGCGTCGTCGATCGCTCCCGACAATGCGCCGCTTGGCCGTCCGCCGCCATTGGGCTTCATGATGACCCAATACAAAGTATGGTTCGCGTGCCCGCCGCCATTATTACGCACGGCCGTACGAATCTCTTCGGGAACATGCGTGATGTCGGCGACCAGTTCCTCGATCGACACTTTTTGCAAGTCAGGATAGTCCTCAAGCGCCGTGTTGAGCTTGTCGACGTAGCCTTGATGGTGGAGCGTGTGGTGGATGGTCATCGTCTCGGCATCGATATGGGGTTCAAGTGCCGAATAGGGATAGGTCAGTTTGGGGAGAGAATGCGGCATGGGATCCCTTTCTCGATACAGTATAGATAATCGGACACCCGTCAGCATATTTGTTTTCATTCAACCGACGATCCGAAAACTCGTGGTTTGGGAATAGTGGTTTTCCCCAACGGCGCTCTTCACACGGCGAATGGGGTATTCCCCGATGTGACAATCGTCTCCGCTCCGATTGTTAATTCGCGCACTGCGTCGAAAGATAAACAGAGCGCGGCTCTGAGAGTCGTAGTACCGGTAATCGGTCTGAGACGGTTGTTCGCTGGTTTGACGGAAAATCGCCCAGCCAATGAAATTAAGGAGTAAGCGATGCAAACCATTTCACGTGAAGAGGTGCAACAGAAACTGCAAGGCGACGAGAACGTCGCGCTCGTCGACGTCTTGAGTGAGGAGAGTTTTAACGAGTTTCATCTGCCCGATGCGATCAACGTCCCGCTGGGAAATGAGTTTCCACAGCGGATCCAAAACGCGGTCCCTGACAAATCCCAGCCGGTAATTCTGTACTGCAAGAATACCGAGTGCGATGCGTCGCCCAAGGCTGCTAAGCAGATGGAACAAATGGGTTACCAACAGGTATACGACTACGAGGCCGGAAAAGCCGATTGGAAAGAAGCAGGTCTCAAGGTCGAAACGTAGAGCGGGTTGCGACCGGCGAAATTCCTGACGACTGTTTCTGAACCCCGCCAATCGGAGCTTTATGACTGGTCAGCAGGAAAACCTTGAATCGGCGAGCGTCGGCTTCTCGACGTCGGCAATGGATCATATTGGCGTCGACGCGGAAATGCGGCAGTTGATGACCTCGCCGTTTCGCGAAATCAAATTCGAGTTGCCGTTGCGCCGCCGAGACGGCGGACTGTCGGTCTATCATGGATATCGCGTGCAACACGACCACAGCCGCGGGCCATTCAAGGGAGGGTTGCGGTATCATCCCGATGTGACCATAGATCACTTCCATGCGCTTGCGTCGGCGATGACTTGGAAGTGCGCCCTGGTCGATATTCCCTTTGGAGGGGCCAAGGGGGGCATCAATTGCGATCCCAATGAATTGGACGCGCACGACGTGGAAGTGCTGACGAAACTTTACGTCGAGCGGATGGGGACCCTGATCGGACCGGATCGGGATATTCCCGCTCCGGACATGGGGACCAGTGAGCGAGAAATGGCCTGGATCATGGAGGCCTATGCCGCCGATCACGGCCATGAATTCGGTGTGGTCACCGGAAAGCCCATGAGTTTGGGCGGTTCCGCGGGCCGCACCGAAGCCACTGGTCTTGGCGTGGCAATGGTTACCGAATGGGCGGCCGCTGCGCACGATTCGCCGGTCGATCAATCATCGATCGCCGTTCAAGGCTGCGGGAACGTCGGCCGGCACGTCCTTCAAGAGCTTGCCGATCGCGGCGGTAAGGTCGTCGCCGTCAGTGATCGATATGGGGGAATATATAGCGACAACGGTATCGACGTCGATCAGTTGATTCAGCAGCAAGACGCCCGGAACAAATCCACGCCGCTTTCGGAACTTGGGCTGGCGGGCGAGGAGATTACCAATGAAGAGTTGCTGAAACTCGAGGTCGACATCTTAGTCCCCGCCGCGATTGACGGTGTGATCAATGAGGAGAACGCCGATGCCGTTCGTGCGCCGATTATCGTGGAGGGTGCGAATCTGCCGATTACCTCTGACGCAGACAGCATCCTGCAAGATAAGGGCACGATTGTTATTCCGGACATCCAAGCAAACACTGGCTGAGTTACCGTGTACTATCTCGAATGGCGACAAAATAGGCAACGGTATTGGTGGTCCAAGCATCGTATCACCGACGAACTGAGGGAGAGGTTGCATCGCGCATGGCAACAGGTGCAGCACCGCGCGACACAGGAGAAGCTGTCCTATCGATTGGCTGCCTATGTCCTCGCTATTGAACGTGTCAAACAGGCGATCGAACTTCGCGGGTTTTGATGAATCAGTGCGAATAACGACGACGAATCCGCTACTATTGCTGGTCTGAGCGATACGAGGTCTTCCATGCGCGCGGTTATCTATAAGGACTACGGCGCCCCGTCGGTTCTCAAGCTGGCCGATCGTCCGCGACCCGAACTGGCTAAGGACGAAGTGCTAATTCGCGTTGTCGCCGCTGGGGTCAATCCCATCGACGCTCGGATGCGGCAGGGAGAAATGAAGGGGCTGTTGCCTGGAGGCTTTCCGCGGATTCCCGGCTACGATGTTGCCGGCTACGTCGAAACGCCTGATGCCGAAAAAACGTTTGCGGCAGGAGATCGGGTGCTGGCATTTCTCGATCATCTCTACGGTGGGGGTTATGCCGAGTTTGCCGCGTGCGGTACCGGCGCCGTTGCGCGTATCCCGCCGAACATGCCGTTCGACGAAGCCGCTGCACTGCCGCTCGCCGGATCGACCGCGCTGCAATCCTTGAGGGACCACGCCCATCTGCAAGAGGGCGCGCGGGTTCTGGTCAACGGGGCCAGCGGCGGTGTGGGGGCGTTTGCGGTGCAGATCGCCGTTGCCTACGGCGCGACAGTCACCGGCGTCTCCAGCGGACAACACGAAGACTTTGTACGCTCGATCGGCTCTGCGGACTTCATTAACTATCTCCATGAAAAATTCACGAGGCTCGATCGGCAATGGGACGTGATCTTCGATGCCGCTGGAAAAAGCTCGTATGCCGAAGTCAAGCCGATCCTCGCCCACGAGGGCCGCTACGTCTCGACCGAACCGAGCCTCCGCGGGCTGGTCGTTTCGCTACTGACGTGGCCGCTGGACAAAAAGGGGAGCGGGATGTTCGCCCATTCCCGGAGCAAGGACCTGCAGGAATTGCTGCGACTGTATGAGGCCGGGCACCTGAAAGTCGCCGTTGCGGAAACTTTTCCACCAGAGGCCGCCGCCGAAGCACACCGCCGGATTGAGAACGACAGTTTCTGCGGAAAACTGGTCTTGTTATTCGACCTGTCCAAGCCCTGATCTCTCCCCCGCCCGACAATGAACGTGTCTATTGAAACTCCGAGTACGATTGCGAACGTCATTCGTGCACGCGAGGGACATTCCCGTGCATCCGCAGGCGAACTACCCGACTACGCGTCCCTGCTGGCCGCACGCCACGCGGCGCACGGCCGGGAACTTCGCAAGATTGTTTCCTATTTGCCGACGGACACATACGAAACCGTGCTTGACGCCCCCTGCGGCGACGGTTTCTACAGTGCCTGCTTTGCCGATTCGATCGCCGCCGGCGGAATGGTCGTGGCCGCCGATATCGATTTCACGTACTTGCAAACGGCCGAATCGTTAATCAAATCCCGAAGCGAACGAGCGCCGATTCACCTTGTGCGAGGCGATTCCTACAGCCTGCCGTTTTCGACCGGGACCTTCGATGTCGCATGGTGCGCTCAGAGTCTGTTGTCGTTGGTGCAACCGATTCAGGCCCTTGCCGAACTGCGGCGGGTGGTTCGCAAAGGTGGGCATGTCGCGGTCTTGGAGGAAGATCGCACACGCGAATTGTCGCTTAGATGGCCGGAGGATCTAGAGACAGTCGTTCGTGAAGCCGAACAGACGGCTCTACGGACACTACTTGAAGATCATGAGCCGCCGGCCAATCCGGCGCGACAGACTCAGGAACTGCTCCGCGCGGCGGGCATCGTGCCGCTGCGTCAACTGACGTGCGCCATTCACCGCGGATCGCCGCTTGGTGATTACGAGTTGGAGTTCCTGCGGTTGTATTTCTCAGCCCAGCGGCAACGACTCTTCCCGTTTTTGACGCGAGAGCAAAAAAATCAACTGGCCAGATACACAAGTCCCGACTCAGATCAATACCTTCCCCGCCAGTCATCATTCCGGATGACATGGCGCGAGATCTTGACGGTCGGAGCGAAAACGTGATCGTTCAGCGATGATCGGCGGATCAGCGGAAACCCATCGGTTGATTATCAAAGTCAAGAAGCGTCACACGGTCCGCGAAATAGCCCTCCGGGACTTACCGTGGATGACTCATAACCTATGGCACTCCGGACGCGGAATTCATTATTTCGCGAGAATTCGCGTTCGTCGACATGCGGCGTCAAACGGCGATGGCGTAGAGCAGTCCGAGTCCTGCGAAATAGGTCAGTAACACCCACCAGGAATCTGTCCCCATCCGCAGAAACGACTTGTCGCGGCGTTCCAGTAGGCCCCACAAATAAAGGGCCGTCATGATGCTTCCCACGGCGGCCATCAGGAGAGATGACCGATCGATGGCATTGATCACAGCCCCGGAACGATAGGCCAGGTCGGCGGGAAACAGCAGGGCGACTTCCAGCGAGTTCGTTCCAAAAATATTTGAGATCGCCATCGTATAGGCCCCCAGCTTGACGGCACCGGCGGTTGTGCTGATCTCCGGAAGCGATGTCGTCAAGGCGACCAGCGTGGCACCAATGAAACCGCTGCCGATGCCGGTCTGTGTGGAGAGGGCGTCCGCCGCAGTCGAGACCGACCAGCCGCCGACGAGGACCAGCAGACAGTTGCCCACGAATAGCGCCGCTAGTTGAAGTGTCGACTGGGCATCCTGGTCTTCCGCAGCGCTCTCGACGGTCGTTTCTTCCTCGGCATCCGCTTGTTCGGGAAGCTGGGCCGGTGTCCACGTGTCGCGGTCCCCAAATCGGTTCATGAAGTATTGCGATAGCACATACACCACCGCCAGCAGGATCGGCCAACCGCCCAGATGGGCAACGAGGGTGACGTCACCCACTGCGATCGCCACGATCGACAACGAGATCTGCAGCACAAGCAGCACGCCCCCCAACAGCAGCACCGGATCAGGTGAGAAGAACGTCAGCGGGCCGCGCCGGACAAACCAGAAGTCGATCAGCGAGAGCACGGCCAACTGCATGGCCACTCCGCCAAACAGGTTATTGACCGCCAGTGGGGCGTTTCCCAGCGCACTGGCCGTGACCGTCGTGGCGATCTCCGGCAACGACGTGGCGACACCCAGCAGCAATGCCCCCGCTAAGACCCGCGAGAGGGCCGTTTGGCGGGAAATAGCATCCGCCAGCCGCGCGAGCTTCGTTCCCGCCAGCCAGACGACAATGCCGCCGACAGTCAGGACGATTCCGTTTAGCCATATCGGGAATTTTGTGAATTCAAAATCAGTCATGCCGAACCTGAATGGAAAATTTCAGGATAAACATTGGCGTGATCTTGGGCATCGGGCCACCCCGCAGACGCGACTGGGACTTCGCCCCATGTCAGCAGATTTACCAGGCGCAGACAATGATGAGGGATTTGTGTCGCATGTGCCATCCGGATCAAAATGCTCAATCTTGACACCACACTTTGGGGAGACATCGGCCTCTTCTGCGCGGCCGCTGCGGCCATTGCCGTGGCCGGTGCCAAAGCGGCCGGACTTGCCGATCGCGTCGCCGATCGCACCGCCATGGGAGAAGCCGTCACAGGCACTGTTTTTCTGGGATTCCTCACGGCCTTGCCCGGGCTGTTGGCCTCCGTCACCGCCGCGGCCAAAGGGCTGCCGGCCATGGCGATCAGCAACGCCATGGGCGGCATTGCCGTGCAGACCACTGCGCTGGCGATCGCCGACATCGTCTATCGCCGGGCGAATTTGGAGCACGCGGCGGCGTCCGTCCCTAACATGATGCAAGCGACGATACTTGTCGCCCTGATGGTTTTAATACTGTGTGGATTGAGTGGGCCGGACGTTGTGATCGGGCACGTGCATCCCGTGACGATCCTGTTGATCGTGACGGCGTTCAGTGCGTTTTGGCTGGTCGTTCGCACACGCGATGACCCCATGTGGGAACCGACGGAAACAGACGAGACGGTAACGGATGAGCCGGATGACAAGCATATGCAACAGAGTCTGCGTGTGATGCTGACCGGTTTGGTGATTGCGGCGGTGATCACAGGATTAGCGGGAGTGGTCGTTGCTGAGGCAGCCGAGAATAGTGTGCACAAGACCGGCCTGCCGCAATCGGTCGTCGGGGGGCTGTTCATGGCGCTGGCCACGTCTCTGCCGGAATTGGTGACGAGCATCGCTGCCGTCCGACGGGGAGCGCTCACACTGGCTGTCAGTGACATCGTCGGCGGAAATTTCTTCGATGTGTTATTTGTCGCCGCTGCGGATCTCGCTTATTTCAAGGGGTCGATCTTTCACGGTGACAACGTGGGCTTGCGCGAGGTGTTTCTGACCAGCTTCACCATCCTGCTCAACGTCGTTCTGTTGGCGGGACTCATCTACCGCCAAAAACGCGGGCCAGGGAACATCGGTTTGGAAAGCGTGCTGATGCTGGTTTTGTATCTCGGTGGATTTCTGGTGCTTTCACTGCTGATGTGACCGTAGCTCAGCAGCGAAATTATCCCGGTCCAAAATGCGAATGGGACTGCGGATTGAGGCCGCACGCGAAAGTTGCCCTTCGGCGCAACCGGCCCGGTGACGGCCGATCATCGACGCTGTCAACCGTCCGTTTTTAAAGAAATCGGCAACTCGTCGATCTTGGCCGCCAAAATGAAGTCGTTTTCGCTCAAGCCGCCGATGGCATGTGTCCACAACTCGATCCATACCTTCCTGTACTCCTCAAGATGGACATCCGGATGATGCCCTTCACGTTCGGCGACGTCCGCCACCTTGTTTAAAAAATCGATGCCCGCCATAAAATTTTGGACGCTCCAGTCGCGGCGAATTCGTTTTCCGTCATGCGTCAATTCCCAACCGCTCAGCTTCTCCAACTGGGCTTGGGCGTCGTCCGGGCGATACGGCTTGACGCCCCCCTCACAGGGCTGGCATTTTTTCGTGACGAGTTCTCGCGGATCTTGGAGTTTCATGTTTGCCTCCAACGCGCAGATTGCTGTGAAAGATGAAGTGTTCTTGTTTGAACCTGTATTGTCATCATGACGATTCCAGCAAGAACTTGCATTCGTGATCATCCTGGTTTGGATATCGGGGAATCTCGGTGGTACGAATCGCAGGGTCCCGGAGTCGCAATCTCAGCAGATGTGCGAGAGGGAAATCACAATTTTCAACCGAGAACGTGACTCAGGCGCTGGCTGCCGGTCGCCCGCCATGGGTGTTGTCCGGCCAATTTATTGGAATCTCGAATCTTGCACACGGCGGTTTTTTAGAAATTGGGCAACAGAAACGTGACCGTTGCAACTGAATCGAGGATCACGACGTGCCAGCATCGCTGCGCGTGTCGGATTGTGCGGGGATGGCACCAGCTGCGCTGTTTGCGGAAATTGGCCACAATCCGCTGGTATTTCCCATAATCAGCCTGTGACGGCATGTCAGTTGCACCTAACAACACCGTCAGCAAGTTCGGCATCGCAAATCTCGAATCAGAAGGGTGAGGCAAGTGAACAAGTCGCCAGCGCATCAAGAGACGATCCGCAAACGCATCGTCCCAAAGCCCCACGCGGAGAGCCTGAAACCAGTACGCGGCCGGAGCAGTCGCCAGCCGCAATATTTGCCGACTCCCAAGGCAATTCAGGACGAGTGCCGCCGCATCAGGGAGTCCTGGTCGGAGGAAGAACATCGCAAGCGAGCCGGATACGTCCAGGGACGTTCGACCGTCAAGCTGCGCTACGTGCAAATGGCGTCGCTCATGCGGAACGCAGATCGGTGGTGACGCGCGTTGCCGGCGCGCGGGCCCGCACGTGCGAGCTTGCCATGAAACGAAAGTGCTATCATGATCCAACGACGCGAGACCCGAGCGGACCTCAACAGCGAATCGTTACAGGGCGAACTTCAGCGAGAAAGACAACTCGTACGCAGCACGGGCATGATTTCCAAACAAGCAATCGTGTGCGCCTTTGGAGTCGCTTTCCTATTGATTGCCGCGGCGATTACAGCAACTACGCACCAGTCGTTGCTGGCATTGTCGGTCGGCAGCGTCGGTGCACTGGGCATCGCGTGGGCCGTCGTATCCTGGTTCCGGCGATCCCGCCTGCACAACCCGCATTCACAATAGCGCGCTTGATTTTCAACCAACTGCAAATCACAATTGCACTCAAAAAGCGTACGTCGTCCATCAGGTGATCCAATGCACCGACACGTCTCAATTTGGGCATTGGCGGTTTTAGCGATGGCATTGGGGCTGTTGCTTTTCTACATATTTCTGCCATTTCTGTCGGCGTTGTTCATTGCCGCTGTTGTCGCGTTGTTGGCTCATCCGCTCCACGAAAAAATAACCCCGTTCGTGGGCGGGCGGCGCGTCGCCGCAGCGATGGTTTCCGTGCTGCTGCTTTTGGTCTGTCTCGTCCCGTTGACCGTGATTTTGGTCATCACCGGTCAGGAAGCGATGCAATTCAGCCAAGCAATGGACGAAAGTGATTGGAGATCGATGCAACCCGCTGAGCGTGTCACGACAGCGGTAAAAACCGTTTTCCCATCAGCGGAATGGAGTGAAATACGTTCATCGTTTGCCGAAGCGCTCAGGTCGACGACGCAGGAGATTTTCAAGCGCACGCAGGCATTTTTGTCGGACATACTGTCGTTCACCGTGGCGATGGCCGTGATGGGGCTGTCGACTTATTATTTCCTGGCCGACGGACCCGAGATGCTCAAACAGGCGAAACAGCTGTCTCCGTTAGAGGGTAACGAGGAGAACCAGCTCTTTAATCAATTCGCCAGCGTCTGTCGCGGACTCGTGTTAGGTACCCTGGTTTGTGCTTTCGCTCAGGCAATACTGCTCACGTTCGGACTCTGGCTCGCCGGCGTCGGCCACTTTTGGATGCTCGGCAGCTTGACGTTCCTATTTGCGATGATTCCTTATGTGGGGTCGGCGGGCGTTTGGCTGCCGGTCACCGGTTGGCTGTTGTGGCAGGGACGATACGGAACCGCGACCTTCATCGGAATCTACGGCGCCGCTATCGTATCGACCTCCGACAATCTCATTCGCGCGCACGTCCTACATGGTGCCGCTCAAATTCATCCCCTGATAGCACTTATCAGTGCACTCGGCGGAATCAAGCTGGTCGGGTTATGGGGCATTTTCCTGGGACCGGTCGTTGCCGCAATTTCGCTGGCGCTGCTTCACATTTTGCACGAACGCGTTGAATCGGAGCGGCTTTTCGAGAAATGATGCGCTGGTGACCTGCGCGGCGTGTCCCGGTGCGCCATTTACGATCCGTTGGAGCGACCTAGGCAATCCGAACAGGAACCGTAAATGCCTTGTGAGATTTTTACTTACCGGAGCCACTGGCTTGGGCTGTACTTCGCAGAGCCACAATGATCGCCAAGAACTGACAGTTCGCCAAGACAATCAGGAAACCGCAATGGTAAGTGCTGATAATCCGATCGATGTGTGGTGGAATGCATTCCAGGCCAAATCTGCCGACATTGGCGCGATGTTTTCCCAGAAGACGGCGAAAGACTGGGATTTGCCCCAATGGATGCAAGAGAATCTTGAGCAGATCCATCCGCAACTGATGTGGGAGTTTGGCCCCGCCGTTCATACGAAGGGACATCGTTTGGTCATAACACCTGAAGCGAGGCGTGACCTTCGCCCCCTCGTCGATTCAATTCTAAGACGCGCCCCAAAATTAAGTGGGTGGGAATTTTACGGATATCGTCTCCCCGAAGACTTCGATTCGACTGTGCTAACGGTCAATGGGCGTTCTGGGGGTGACGTTAGCAACACGTCCTTTCACGCATCGATCGGTGTCTTTAACAAGATCGATCTCAGCTTTGTCGCAGACGGATACTCCGCAAATGATCAGCAGGCATTGAGCGATGTCTTCATTGCGGCTGAATCGCTGTTGGGCGAAGAGGTGCTTGACAAATGGATCGGTGGGATCGACGTGGATGCCCCGCCTCCGAAACCGCGCGCCGGCGTTTTTCACATAGTGGATCTGAAGAAGCAAGTCGACACTTTAATTGAGCAAGTCCGCAGCGGCCTGCCGGACCAGCCATACCACAGGCTTCCCAAGGAGCAACAGTGGACTCTATTCAAGTTAGAGCCCGATGAGCTGGATGATTATCCTCATCAGTGGGACATGTTTATCGGCAAGACGATAATTCCGGAAATGTGGCAAAACGCCCACTCCAACCAACCATTCGACTCTCTGCGCTTTTCCAAGAATGGTGAGGTTTTCTGCTATATCAAGATCGACGGCACCGAAGGCCTAGACGAAGAAAAGTTTGCAGACAAAGCGGAGATTGAAGACACTTTGGATGGTGCTCTGCGTGACGCAGATGTTGGTTGCTTTATCGGCGGCGGCACAGGTCTCAAGTACAGTTATGTTGACATCGTCCTAACCGACTTGGAAGGCGGAGCTTCGATCGTCAAGAGAGTTCTGCAGGAAGGGAACATACCAAAGCGAAGTTGGCTTCTCTTCTTCGACACTGACCTAAAAGCCCGCTGGATCGACATATGGGACGACGCACCGCCCCCGCCGCTGCCCGAGTTCGACTGATTCGTCGATCCCGCCCTCCTCATTGCGTCGTGCGAACCAAAAGGGACACTCAAAAGGTCGGTCAGAGGGAGTACCACGTCAATGTGTGGGAACAGCCCGCAGGTGTTCGATCGTTTGTTCCTGGACCGGGTAATTGGCGAATTGGATCGTGTAGTGCTGTTCGAACCAGTTTTGGATGTCCGGGACCGCGTCCGGGTCGAAGTTGGGGGCGACGTGCAGCGTTTCGCCGCTGACGTTCTCGCGAATTTCTCCCTGTTCGACGATGACCTGTCCGCGGCGGATGACGAAACGGGGCAGCTCGAACATGCGTTGAATGTCGTCGTCCGGCGTGTAAATGGTGATGTCGGCATCGGCACCGGGCCCGAGGTGGCCTTTTTGCGTTAGCCCCAACATCTTGGCGGGGGCGGCCCGGGTGACGATGGCGATCTCGTTGAGTGTGTATTCCCGGTTCAAGTCGGCGAGGGAGCAGCGTTCTTTTACGCCCGCGGGAACGCGGTCCAGTACGGCGCGGCGGCGTTCGCGATCCATCAACAGCGCGATGATCTCCGGATAGGCCATGAACGAAGCGCCGTTGGGATGGTCAGTGCTCATCGCCACACGCCAGGGGTCATTGACCAGCAGATACCATTCCAGCCCGATCGCCCACTGCAGCGCGTGGACCAGCGATTTGTTTTTGTACTCAATCGGCACGATCCCACAGCCGGCTTCCATCTCGGTGTCACCGGAGAACCATTTGCGGCCGGTAACTTTGTGGAGGAAGTACCCCAGCGGACCGTCCCCCGTCATGGAGGTCGTTTCGGCGAACATGACCTGCCCGACGTCGACAGTCAGGTTTTCGTGGCTGTTGACGTATTCGGCCAATTGGGGGACCTGCGAACAAAACGTGCTCTGCTCATCGGGATTGCCTCCGTAGCTGTGGAATTGAATGTGCGTGACGTGGGCTTTGCGGCCTTCGAGCGCTTTCATTGTTTCCAGCGTGGTCATCCAATTACCCGGCATGCCGGCCCGAATCCGCGTGCAACAACACTCGGCCTTGGCCACCGCGCGATAAGCGGT
>CALFYU010000385.1 GCA_937952455.1 uncultured Planctomycetaceae bacterium | reverse complement strand
CTCGGCAATGCGCTCACCGGGGACGAAGTGATCGTCAAATTGCTGGCGAGCAAAGGCCGGGACGGCGAACGTGTGCGGGGCCGCGTGGAGCAAATTCTGCAGCGGGCGACGAATGCATTCGTCGG
The DNA here is from genome assembly GCA_937952455.1 of uncultured Planctomycetaceae bacterium. Lineage (GTDB taxonomy): Bacteria > Planctomycetota > Planctomycetia > Planctomycetales > Planctomycetaceae > Symmachiella. Next base: position 14,825 of record CALFYU010000385.1, on the reverse strand, counting down.
GACCTATTTCGAAAGCGGCGGCCGCAGTTACGTGCAGGTCGACGGCACGACATTCAGTGATCCGGTCTTTGTGGGAGATCCCGGCGCCAAAGGTGCGCAGCCGGATGACAAGATCGTGTTCGAGATGGTGCGGTTTCCCAGCCACTTCCGGCAAGGGGAAGGGGTGATCACCAAAGTCCTCGGCGCGCGGGGAGAACCGGGGGTTGATACGGCGGCGATCATTCACGAGTACGGATTACCCGACGAGTTTCCCGACGAAGTGCTCGAAGAAGCGCGGATTCAAGCGCAGCAGTTCGACGAGGCGGATCTCAGCGACCGGTTGGACCTGACCGGTGAGACGATCGTAACGATCGATCCCAAGACGGCCCGCGATTTCGATGACGCGATTTCGTTGTCGCGGAGCGATGACGGGCATTGGCACCTGGGCGTGCACATTGCTGACGTGTCGCACTTCGTAAGACCAGGAACGCTGCTCGACCAGGAAGCGCAACTCCGCTCGACAAGCGTTTATCTGCCCGATCGCGTGCTGCCGATGATTCCAGAGGTCATCTCTAACTCGCTGGCCAGCCTACAGCAGGGAAAGGTCCGCTATACAAAATCGGCGCTGATCGAATTTTCGCCCGAAGGGGTGCCGATTCACGTGGAATTTAAGAATTCGGCGATCAAGGTGACGCGGCGATTCGCCTATGAACAGGTCCTGCCGATCATCTTTCACCCCGCAGACCACAAATCACGCGTGGCGGCCCGCGTGCGAGAGCTGTTGGCACGGATGTATGAACTGGCAATGGTGCTCCGGGCGCGGCGCTTCGCCCGAGGGGCGCTGGAACTCTCGATGCCCGAGACGAAGATCATTCTGGGCAAGCAGGGCGAGGTCGTGGGGGCCGAGGCGGTCGAACACGACGCCAGTCACCAGATCATCGAAGAGTTCATGTTGGCTGCCAATATCGCCGTCGCCGACAAGTTGGCCCAGAAAAAAATCGAGTTCCTCCGCCGCGTCCACGATTCCCCCGACGAAGCCAAGCTGAAGTCGTTTGCCGAGTTCGTGGAGTCGCTGGGGTTCAAGCTCAAGCAGTACCAAAGCAAAGAGCACGTGCAGCAGTTGCTCAACGACGTCCGCGATCAGCCGCTGATGCGGGCGGTGAACTATGCATTGTTGCGGAGCATGAAGCAGGCGGTCTATTCGCCCGAAGAGATGGGGCACTACGCGCTCGCCGAGGACAACTACTGCCATTTCACGAGCCCGATCCGCCGTTATCCAGACTTGACGATTCACCGAATCGTCGACCGCCTGATCCGCGGGGACAAACGCCGTGAGGATCCGTTGGAACTCGTGGCACTGGGACAGCACTGCTCGTTCAACGAACGGCGTGCCGAACAGGCCGAGCGGGAATTGATCAAAGTCAAGTTGCTGTCCTATTTGAGCGACCAGATTGGTTTGGAAATCGATGCGGTGATCACCGGCGTGCAGAAGTTCGGGTTCTTCTGCCAGGGATTAGAATTGCCGGCCGAAGGATTGGTGCATATTTCGACGCTGGCAGAGGATTACTACGATTATGAAGAGGAGTCGCATCGAATCGTCGGGCGGCGATCCGGTCATGGATACCTGCTGGGAGCTACCGTGCGTGTGGCAGTTACGCACGTCGACGTCGACCGGCGGGAACTCAATTTCCGTGTGATCACCGCACCATCGGCCCCAGCGGACGCCAAATCGCCGAATGGGAAGAAACGCGAAACTACCAAGCCGTCGAAGGGGAAGTCGGGCAAGAAACGGCACAAAGGGAAAGGCGCGGCGAAGTCCGACGGCAAGGGAAAGCGCGATTCGCGGAAGAAACAATCGCCGCGCAAGAGGCGGTCACCCTCCGCCAGAAAATCCGGCAAGAATCGACGAGGTAAGCGGGGCGGTGCATGATTCGGCAAGCTGCGCACGCCGGCTGTTGCCGGAATTCTCATTACCGAGAATCTTGAATTTCTTCACGTCCGAATATCAATCGACCGTACGATTGAAAGTGAACCCTGTTGTCCTATAATCCCAAGGAACTTTGATTGGAGTCTGCAATTTTGTCAGTGACGGGCCTGTCGCAGAATTGCTGCTGAGTTTCACAATAGGACGCCCCGGTCAGGAGATCGCGGGCGGGACACCTTCGGGGGAGACGGACAGTGACCTCGTTGATACGAGCCTTGTCGTCGACGATCGGCAAGAAGCTCTTGATGGGCATCACCGGCTTGGCGCTTTGCGGTTTTTTGGTGGTTCACCTCTCGGGAAACCTGCTGCTCTACGTCGGCGCAGAGCAATATGATGCCTATGCTCACGCCCTGCATTCGCAGACAATTCTACTCCCGATTGCCGAAACCGGGTTGTTCTTGCTGTTGATTTTGCACATCGCCTTGGGAGTGATCACCGCCCGCGAAAACTGGGCCGCCCGCGATGTGCGGTATGAGAAGAAGAAATCAAAAGTCGTCGAGACCACCTCTAAGGGAGCTCCGAACGTCGCCAGCAAATGGATGTTCCTTACCGGGATCATCGTGCTGATGTTCCTGCTGGTACATCTGGGGCATTTCAAACTGGGTGTGATTTCCCCCGGCGATCCGGATGCGACGGAATTTGCCAATGCGGCGCGGATTTTAAGTCAGGGGTTTACGCAGCTGGTCTATCTCGCGGGAACGCTGGTGCTCGGCTTTCACCTGCTGCATGGATTCCAGAGCGCCTTTCAGTCGCTGGGAATCAACCACCCCAAATACACCAAGGGAATCAAGATCTTCGGTTTCATTTTTGCCGTGACGATTGCTCTGGGATTTGCCTCCTTTCCCGTCTTGGGACTGATGGGCTACTTTTCCGGCAATACAGGGAGCCCTCCGGCGGCAGAATCGGTCGAAGCCCCCCCGGCTGAGACGCCGCCCGGTTGATGAATTCCGCAACGATGGGACTTCAGCGGGTAAGGGAAATCGCGGAGCAGGTTCACGCACGAAGAGAATACAGACGATCCCGCGATGCGGGAGAGAACAACCTACCAAGCGGGTGTGGAGAGGATTGACCGATGAGCGTCGTCGCTGAATCGACTTTGGATGCCAAAGTGCCGTCGGGGCCAATCGAAGAGAAATGGGAGAAACACCGCTTCGAAATGAAGCTGGTGGCCCCGAATAATAAACGGAAATTTGACGTCATTGTCGTCGGGACCGGCTTAGCGGGCGCCTCGGCGGCCGCATCGCTGGCGGAACTGGGATACAACGTGACCAGCCTGTGTATTCAGGACTCCCCTCGTCGCGCCCACAGCATCGCCGCCCAGGGGGGCATCAACGCCGCCAAGAATTATCCCAACGACGGCGACAGCGTCATGCGGCTGTTTTACGACACCGTCAAGGGGGGCGACTATCGCAGCCGCGAAGCGAACGTTTATCGCCTGGCGCAAGTCAGCGGCTCGATCATCGACCAATGCGTGGCGCAGGGGGTCCCGTTTGCTCGTGAATACGGCGGCCTGTTGGCCAATCGCACGTTCGGCGGGGCGCAGGTCTCACGGACGTTCTATGCCCGTGGGCAAACCGGCCAGCAACTGCTGTTGGGCGCCTACGGGTCTTTGATGCGGCAGGTCGAACATGGCAAGGTCAAAATGTTCCCACGGCGGGAGATGCTTGACGTGGTCGTCGTCGACGGAGTCGCCCGCGGCGTCGTGGCCCGCAATCTGGTCACCGGCGAGATTGAATCGTACGCCGCACATGCGGTGCTGTTGTGCACCGGCGGCTACGGGAACGTCTATTATCTGTCGACGAACGCCAAGGGGTGTAACGTCACGGCGGCGTGGCGGGCGTATAAGCGGGGGGCCTATTTCGCCAATCCCTGCTACACGCAAATCCATCCTACCTGCATTCCCGTCTCGGGCGATTATCAATCTAAGTTGACCCTGATGAGCGAAAGCTTGCGGAATGACGGCCGGGTGTGGGTTTCCAAGGCGGCGGATGAAACGCGCCGCCCCCGAGACATTCCCGAAGAGGATCGCGACTATTACCTCGAACGGCGTTATCCGGCATTCGGCAACATGGTCCCCCGCGACGTCGCCTCGCGCGCCGCCAAGGAACGTTGCGACGCGGGCTACGGGGTCGGAACGACCGGCAAGGCGGTCTATCTGGACTTCAAGGATGCGATTGCCCGCGACGGCGAGGATGTGATCCGGCAAAAATACGGCAACCTGTTTCACATGTACCAGAAGATCACGGCCGAAGATCCGTATCACGTGCCGATGCGGATCTACCCGGCGGTACACTACACGATGGGCGGATTGTGGGTCGACTACAACCTGGAAAGCACGATTCCCGGCTTATTTGTCTTAGGTGAAGCCAACTTCTCGGATCACGGCGCCAACCGCCTGGGAGCCAGCGCGCTGATGCAGGGCTTGGCCGATGGATATTTTGTCGCCCCCTACACGGTCGGCAATCATCTGGCCAGTGTCAAACTGCCGCGGGTGACGACACATCATCCGGCGTTTCAGGAAGCGGTCGTGGACGCCCGGAACCGCACGGAGAAAATCCTCGGCGTCAACGGCGACCGCTCGGTCGACAGCATTCACCGGCAACTGGGACACATCATGTGGAACTACTGCGGGATGTCCCGCAGCGCCGAGGGACTTAAGGACGCGATGGAGCAAATCCGCTCGCTGCGGGAGGAGTTCTGGCAGCGCGTTAAGGTGCTCGGGACCGGCGAAGCGCTGAATCAAAACCTCGAATACGCCGGCCGGTTAGCGGACTTTCTCGAGTTCGGCGAATTGCTGGCAACCGACGCGTTGGAACGCAATGAATCATGCGGCGGCCACTTCCGCGAGGAATATCAAACCGCTGAGAACGAAGCCAAGCGTGATGACGAGAACTACTGCCATGTCGCTGCCTGGCAATACAACGGCGAAGACGCCGCGCCGACACGGCACATCGAACCGCTCACGTTTGAGACCGTGAAACTCACCCAGAGGAGCTACAAATAGCGATGAGTGAACTGAATTTGACGCTCAAGGTTTGGCGACAAGCGGCGCACGATGCCGAGGGTGAGTTCAAGACGTACCGGCTCAACGGCGTTTCCACGGAAATGTCGTTTTTGGAAATGTTGGACGTGCTCAACGAACAGTTGATCGCCGAGAACGAAGAACCGGTGGCGTTTGATCACGATTGCCGCGAAGGGATATGCGGAATGTGCAGCCTGATGATCAACGGCCAGGCGCACGGACCGGACAACGAGACGACAACCTGCCAGTTGCACATGCGGCGGTTTCGGGACGGCGACACGATCGTGATCGAACCGTGGCGGGCACGGGCATTTCCCGTCGTGCGGGACTTGGTCGTTGACCGCAGCGCGCTGGATCGCGTCATCGCAGCGGGCGGATATGTCTCTGTCAATTGCGGCAGCGCTCAAGACGCCAACGCGCTGCCGGTTCCCAAACAGGATGCCGACAAGGCGATGGATGCGGCCGCCTGCATTGGCTGCGGAGCCTGCGTGGCCGCTTGTAAGAACGCATCGGCCATGCTGTTTGTGGGTGCCAAGGTCTCGCAGATGGCGCTGTTGCCGCAAGGCAAACCGGAGCGTACCGCCCGCGTGCTGAACATGGTGGCCCGCATGGATGCCGAGGGCTTCGGTGCCTGTACGAACACAGCCGAGTGTGAGGCCGCTTGCCCCGCCGCGATTTCGCTGTCCAACATCGCTCGTTTGAACCGCGAATACTTCAAAGCGGTGCTGACGTCGCCGCGGTGATCGCTTGAGACTCGAACTTGAAGCTCTCGGTGGCGTAGAATTCGCTGGCCAAGCGTTTCTCTCGGCTCCTCCGGCGGCGGTGCGAGGAGGAAATAGGCCAGCATCAACAGAGCCCAAATTCCGGCCGCGACCAGTGCCACTGCCCGCGACCGGTGGGTGATCCCGGCGACAATGGGCAGGATCATGGCCACAAGCAGCACCGGGAAGATATAGGCGCTCCCGGCATGGTCAGGGCCGTCGGCGGAGCGGAGATCGAGAATGCTCCGCAAGGTGAGAATGCTCAAGGGAAGCATCCACGCCACGCCTTTGATGATGACCCAAACAAATTCCGGGATGTCTTTCATCTCACGGCACCTCGATCAATTGTACGATTGCTGTCTTGGCCGAAACCCAAAAGAGCGGCCGCAGTTTTGACGGCACAGTGTGTTCCAGTATGACGCGGTTCAGTTCGCCAAACAACACTTCCGGCGCGATCTCGCAGAACAAAAGTGCGACGAACTGGCGAAGTCGTTGCGGTGTCGTCCCTACAAAACTGTGTGCAAATTGCGTTAGAATCACGGCGACGGCGGCAGCGGGTCTGCCAATTAATTGCTGATTCAATTTACAACGAACCGAGACCTTGATGTCGGATGTGCTGCTAATTGGCGGGGGTGTGATCGGGCTTTCGATCGCCTATGAACTCTCCGGGCGGGGCGTGACGGTGACGGTCGTTGATCAAGGTCCGCCGGGCCGCGAGGCATCCTGGGCCGGGGCCGGGATGTTGCCGCCGGGGCCTACACAGCACGTCGACGACCCAGCGGGGCGCCTGCGGGGAGCCAGCCAGCGGCTGTGGCCCGATTTCAGCGAAAGCCTGCGGGACGAAACCGGCATCGACAACGGATTTTGCCGTTGCGGGGGACTGGAATTGCGCCGCGGTGGACCGGCCGAGGCGCTGAATGCTGAAATCGAAACCGCGCGCGAATCCGGGATCGAGGTAGAACCACTCACACCGGGCGACATCCAGACCTGCGAACCGCATCTCGCAGCCGACGTCTCGGCGGCCTATCGGCTTTCGGAGATGGCGCAAATTCGCAACCCCCGGCATCTCAAGGCGCTGTTGGCCGCCTGTGCAGGACGCAGCGTGCAGATTGTTTCCGGAACGCCGGTCTATGGCTTTGACCGCGTGGGCGAAAAAATTGTCGGAGTCGAAACGAACACGGGTGTCCTGTCCGCCGGCCAATTCGTCGTGTCCGCGGGCGCCTGGTCACAGCGAATCCTCGAAACCGCTGGTTGCTATGTCCCGACGCGCCCGTTGCGGGGGCAAATCGTTTTGCTACAAATGCAGCCGTTGCCGTTTCGCCATATTCTTCTCGCCGGCAAGCGATACCTGATTCCGCGTCCCGACGGTCGGATTCTCGTCGGCTCCACGGAAGAGGACGTCGGGTTTAACAAGCAAAACACGGCCGCCGGAATGAATGGGCTGCTGGAATTTGCGACCGGCCTCGTCCCCGCTTTGGCGGATGCACAGTTCGAGCGGGCCTGGGCCGGCTTGCGGCCCCGTTCGGCCGATGGATTGCCCTATCTAGGGCGCGCGCCGGGGAGTGAGAACCTGTTCGTCGCCACCGGCCATTTTCGCGACGGGTTGCAGCTCTCGGCAATCACGGGAAAATTGATAGCGTCGCTGATGCTCGGCGAAGAACCGGCATTGCCTTTGGACGATTTCGCCTGCGATCGGCATCAACCGACCGCCGAGTTGGGGAGCGGATTATGACGGTCGGTTGGGGGATCGTAGGCTGCAGCGACATCGTCCGCCGACGGGCCGCTGATGCGATTCTCATGCAACCGGACAGCCGCATCGCCGCTTTTTATTCTCACAGCGCCGAGCTGGCTGATGAACACGCCGCAAGATATGGTGGCCAAGGCTATACGAGTCTCAACGAACTGCTGGCCGACGACGGCGTCACGATTGTCTACGTCGCCTCACCGGTGGAGCGGCATGCCGCAGAGACAATCGCCGCCGCCCAATCGGGAAAGCATGTGCTCGTCGAAAAGCCGATGGCGCTCACCGCTGACGAGTGCGATGCGATGATCGCCGCCGCGAACGCGAACGGAGTGACCTGCGCCGTCGCCTATTACGCCCGCTGGCTCCCGAAGGTGCGGCACATGAAGCAATTGCTCGACGAACAGGCGTTGGGAACGGTGGTGCGGGCACACGTGGCCCAATTGAGCGAATTCAACCCGGTGGCCGATGATCCCAAGATTTGGCGCGTGCAGGGCAGGGCGGGGGGCGGCGCCTTGGCCGACGTCGGCAGCCATCGCCTGGACCTGTTGCATTATCTGCTCGGTCCGCCAAAGTCGGTATGGGCGACGTGTGAGAACACGACGCAGACCGATTGGCAGTCCCCCGATACCGAAACGGTCGTCGTCCGCTACCACTGCGGCGCGCATTTGACGCTCGCCTGCAACTGGAACACCCCGCACGGGGTTCCGGCGTGGGAATTGCATGGCACGGCGGGCAGCATCGTCAGCGATCCCTGGAACGCCGAACCGCTTTCGGTCCTGGGCCGCGAAGACCTGCCGGCATTCGAGTCTGCCTATCCTGACAATGCGCACTACGGTGTCGTCAATGATTTCGCCCGCGCCGTGATTGAGAATCGGGCGCCGGAGTTTCCGGCAGAGCAGGGGGCGTGGGCGACGCGAATTATTGACGCGGCCCAGGAATCGGCGCGGACGGGATGTGCCGTGGAGTTGTAACAAGCGGAAAAACGGTCGGAACAAACAGGACGAGGTGCTCCATGAAATCGACGACGTTTCGGAAGTGCATGTTCCCCAATCTGTTTGTGGTCCTGGGCTTCTGGCACTTGCCAATCTGTGCGGCGGATGACGCCCCAACCCCTTTCCGTGTCGAGCCACATGTGCGGCAATTGTTTCTCGATGACGCGGGCATTGCCGAAATGCACAATCTGAAGCGGGTTGTGCACCAACCGACACGGCATCCCGATAATCCGCTGATCACCGCCGACACGCCGTGGGAACGAGGTTGTCAGGTGTATGGCACCGCGTTTTTTGACCAGGACCTGAACAAATTTCGCCTGTGGTATCTTACCGGACCGCGCGACCGCGGAATCAAGCCGCTCGTCATGGACGGATACGAGCGCCCACCGCATTCCACGCTGGTGGCCTATGCCGAATCGATGGACGGCGTGCACTGGATCAAACCGACGTTGGGTTTGTTTCCCTACGACGGAGACCGCCGCAATAACCTGCTGGGGGTCGGCATTTGGAACGCCGAGGGAATCTCCGTGCTGCACGATATCCGAGACCCCGATCCGAATCGGCGATACAAGGCATTGTATTGGGAGCACGGTTCGGAAGGCTGGAAGGTTGTCGACGGAGATAAACCGTTTGCCATCGACGGGCCGCGCGACGGCATTTACGTCGCTTTTTCTCCGGATGGGATTCACTGGACGCGGTCGAAGCACAATCCGGTACTCGGCGTCTATTCCGATACGAACCAAGTGGTGCTCTATGACCCGCAGATCGAAAAATACGTCGCCTTTGGCCGATTTGGCTTCGGCCGTCGCGTGGCTCGCAGCGAGAGCAGCGACTTTGAACAGTGGAGCAAACCGGAATTGGTACTCGAGTGTGATGAACAGGACGGACCGCAAACTCAGATTTACGGCACTGGGATCGACTTGTATGAGGGGCTGTATCTGGGAATGATCTGGATCTATCGCGAAGGAGGCGACGGCAAGATCGATACGCAATTGGCTGTCAGCCGAGACGGCAAACAATGGACGCGAGTCGGCGACCGCGCCACGTGGCTGACACTTGGCCCGGACGACAGTTGGGAAGGGGGGATGGTGCGCAGCACCGAGCGAATCATACGCCGCGGAGACGAGTTGTATATTTACTATTGCGGCGTACATGGCCCGCACGGCGGCCCGAAATTCAAAAACGTCGTACGCAAACATCGCGTCGCCATCGGGCTGTTGAAACAGCGCCGCGACGGCTTCGTCTCGCTCTCCGCCGGCGACGAACCAGGTGAACTGCTCACACAGCCGTTCCGTCTGCCGCAGGGGGATCTGCACATCAACGCGGATGCAACCGATGGCGAAGTTCGCGTCGTGCTTTGTGACGAACAAGGCCGGCCGTTGGGCGAACCGAGTCGATCAAAGCCGCTAACGGGGGATCTGCTGGACGGGGCGGTCATTTGGGAGAAGCCCATCCCCGACAGTGCACGGCGAAAGCCCGTGCGATTGCGATTCGACTTAGAACGGGCGGATTTGTATTCGTATTGGTGGCGGTAACGTGCGGGTTCTGGTTCCCGTGCGGAAGCCGAGTTGGCGATCTAGTGAATTCCTTCGTACTACATGGAAGGTGCCTTGATGAGCGAGAAGGTGTTTGACGGGGCGACGGCGCTAGTGACTGGCGGGTCGCGGGGGATTGGGCGGGCCTGTTGTGTGCGGTTAGGGCAGGCGGGTGCGAACGTGGTAGTGAATTGCCGTTCGCGCACGGAGGACGCAGACGAAACGGCGCGGCTGGTCGAAGCGGCCGGAGGACGCGCGCATGGCGTGGCGGCGGACATTTCAGACGAGGAGGAGGTCGCCCGGATGCTTGCCGAGAGTGAACGCACGGTAGGACCGGTGGAGTTGTTGGTGAATAACGCGGGCATCTTCGAGTTGTTGCCGCACGAACAAACGACACCCGAGCACTGGCGGCGGACGTTGGACGTGAATCTGACCGGGCTGTATCTCGTCACGTGGGCGGTCAAGGATCGCATGATCGAGCGGGGTTACGGGCGGATCGTCAATGTGGCGTCGATTGCCGGCATCCGCGGACGGCCGACGGCCATTGCGTATTCGGTGAGCAAAGCCGGCGTGATCGAATTCACCAAGAGCGCCAGTGAAGCATTGGTCAAACACGGCATTCGCATGAACGCCGTCGCTCCGGGGCTGATCGGCACTGAGATTCTGGACGGCGTCGATCCGGCGCATTTGGACAAACTGGTCGCCGGCACTCCCATTCCCCGCATGGGCTTGCCGCAGGAGATCGCCGATGCGGTGTATTTTTTGTTGTCGGACCAGTCGAGTTTCATCAACGGCCAGACCATCGTTGCCGATGGTGGCCGGGTGATGCTGCCTTGAAGAACGTGCACGCCTGACTTTCCCCCAACATTCGCGAACCGTATTATGGGCATTTGTAAAACTCAGAAATAGAACTACACCCAGAGGATGCTCCTCATGTCCCAACCCACCACGCGGCGGCAATTTTTGGCCGCTTCGGCTTCTGTGACCAACGCTTTAGGAATCGCTCACTTGACCGGTCTGGAACTCCCCGCAGCGGATGACAAACCGCTTTACGAAATCTCGTTGGCGCAATGGTCGCTGCACAAGACGTTGTTCGACGGCAAACTCGACAACCTCGATTTCGCCAAGGCGGCCAAAGAGGATTACGGCATCAATGCGGTCGAGTACGTGAATCAATTCTTCAAAGATAAGGCCCAGGATATGGCCTATTTGAAGGAGATGAAAAAGCGGGCAGCCGATTTGGGCGTCAAGAACGTGCTGATCATGATCGACAGCGAAGGCAACCTGGGAGACCCCGACGAGGCAGCGCGGACCAAGGCGGTTGAGAACCATTACAAATGGGTCGATGCGGCCAAGTTTTTGGGCTGCCACTCGATCCGCGTCAATGCCCGCAGCGACCACCAGCTGTCCTACGCCGAGCAAATGGTGCTTGCGGCCGACGGGTTGCGGCGGCTGTCCGATTTTGCCGCTGACAAGCAGATCGGCGTGATCGTCGAAAACCACGGCGGCTTGTCGTCCGACGGCTGCTGGTTGTCCGGCGTGATGAAGACGGTCGGCAATCCCAATTGCGGCACGCTGCCCGATTTCGGCAACTTCCGCGTCAGCGACGGGCACGTCTATGATCGTTATAAGGGCGTTGCCGAGCTGATGCCGTTCGCCAAAGCAGTCAGCGCCAAGTCGCATGATTTTGATGACGACGGCAACGAAATCCACACGGATTACCTGCGTATGATGAAGATCGTCATCGACGCCGGATATCACGGCTATGTGGGAATCGAATACGAAGGAAGTAAGTTGAGCGAACCGGACGGAATTCTGGCGACAAAGAAGTTGTTAGAACGAGTGCGTGACGAACTATCGTGACTTTCGGTGACAGGCAAACTCGAACTCAAATCGAATGGGTGGCCGCGATAGCTTCGCTATCGGGGCGGGCGCAGCCCGCAAGAGGCAGCAATTCCCGCGTCCTTTTACCGACAAAGTTTCATGGGCCGCGGCAGCTGGAATTGCGGCTTCGTGTGCCGGAGGCACGCTGATTGCCGATGGCAATCAGTGCTACCCAAGAAGATGGTTTCTCGTCTTCACCTCATCAGGCGGAAGTCTAAGGAAAGGGAAATACCGATGCGGCGGATTTGCGTAGTAGCGGCTGTCTTGTGTTTTGTTGCGGCAAACGACGCAGCGGCACAGCAGGGCCGCAAGAACCGTGATTATCCGCCGACACTCGACCGGGCGACCGTCGAAGTCTACAAGACGGTCGGTGGCGATAAGTTAAACATGTATGAGTTTTTCCCCAAAGGACACAAACCGACCGACCGTCGGCCGGCGATTGTGTTTTTCTTCGGCGGCGGCTGGCGGGGCGGGTCGCCGAAGCAGTTCGAGAAGCAGTGTCAATACCTCGCCTCCCGGGGGATGGTTGCCATGGCGGCCGATTATCGTGTGCTGTCGCGGCAAAAGGTGAAGGCCGACCGCTGTGTCGCCGACGCCAAATCGGCCGTGCGCTGGATTCGTCAGAATGCCGAACGATTGGGGATTGATCCCCAGCGGATAGTCGCTTCCGGCGGATCGGCCGGCGGTCACATTGCCGCCTGCACAGGCACGATCACCGAGTTGGACGAACCCGATGAAGACGCTAGCGTCAGTTCACAGCCCAATGCCATGATCCTCTTCAATCCAGCGGTCGTCCTGGCGCCGGTGAAGGGCGAATTCCCGGTGCGAAACCCTGAGCAACTCCCCGAGCGAACGGGTGTGGAGCCGAAGCGGATTTCTCCTTACCACCACATTCGCAGCGGTTTGCCGCCGACGCTGATCCTGCACGGTGAGGCGGACGATGTGGTGAAGTTTCAGACCGTCAAGTGGTTTACCGACGCAATGAAGGAGGCAGGCAACCGCTGTGAATTGGCCCGCTACACCGACGCGGGGCATGGGTTTTTCAACTACGGCCGTGCGAAGAATCGCTATTTTACGGAGACGATGAACCGCGTCGACCAGTTTTTGGTTTCGCTGAATTACCTCAATGGGGATGCAACGGTCGAGGAGTTTCTGTCCGAGCAAACCGCTTCGGGACAATCAAAGTGAATCTGAAGACGACGTTCGTCCTCTCGCCGACAAAATGACAATGCAAGTTAGAGAAACGACAGTGAGCCCGTCATCAGCAAGAACCATCGACTTGTACTTTGAGGAGACGGGACTAGGCGTAGAGGATATCGCCGCCAAATCGGGGCTGCCGTTTCAACGCGTCGAGGCGATTGCGCTGGGGCGGTGGACCCCCTCGCCGGCGGAGCGTGAGAAAATCGCTGCCGCATTTGGTGTCGAAGTTGCTATGATCAGTTGGGGGCACACCATGGATCCCCGCAACGTCCGCTATCGCCGGTTTGGATTGAAGGAGGACTTTTAGTCATGGCTAGCAGCGTCGCCGATCTGTGCCAGTTGCACAAAATCACGGTGGTCGAATTGACCGAGCGGAGCGAGTTGGAGGAATCTCGGGTGACAGCAATCGTCCTGGGCCGCTGGACGCCCAGCCCGACGGAGCGCAAGAAAATCGCCGACGTATTCAATCTCACGCCGGACGATATCTCGTGGGGCCACAAAACGCCGATCCAACACATTTACGGCCACGGGCCGGGGTAGGGGAGCGGTGCGGTGCGACAAGCGTATTTTCGACAAGCCGAAATTTTCACAACAGCTGATTTTGGAGCAACAATTGATGAACAACAGAGCCGGCGCGATCGTCTGGATGGTTCTGGTTTGGGGAACATCCGGTTTCCTTTTTGCGGCGGACGAATTACCTGCCCCCGCTGACGTCGCGACCGAGCAGGTGCTCGTGGTTCCCAAGTATTGCGAAGGGGTGGTGTTCGACCATCACGGTTACGGCTATATCTCTTGGGGCGATACGATCACGCGGTTTACGCCCGACGGCAAACACAACGATTGGGCTAAGACCGGTGCACCGAACGGGCACAAGGTGCTGGCGGACGGGACCCATTTGGTGTGCGACGCCAGCCAACATGCGGTGCTGCACTTGGATGCCGAAGGCAAGCTTCTCGGTGCGGCCTCCTGGCAATGTGAGGGCAAGCCGCTGCGCGGTCCCAATGATTTGTCGCTCGATCCGCACGGCGGATTCTACTTCACGGACCCGGGCGGTTCGAGCGATACCAATCCGATCGGCACGGTGCACTACGTCGATATGGCCGGGAAGACGCACCTGATCGACGAGGGCTTGGCCTTTCCCAACGGCATCGTCTTGCGGCCGGGTGGAAAAATCCTGTTGGTGGCGGAGAGCAAACAGAACCGAATCCTGGAATACGAAGTCCTCGCGCAAGGCAAGGTCGGTAAGCGGCGCGTGTTCGCCGAATTGCCGAAAAAAGACGAAGCGGCCGGACAGATCGACAACCAGCCCGACGGCATGTGCCTCGATGCGGCCGGCAACTTGTACGTCGCCCACTACGGGATGAAACAGGTCCAGGTTCTCGACCCCGCCGGCAAATTGATCGCCCGCTATGACGGCGGCAATCTCACGACGAGCAACGTTGCCTTCGGCGGACCGGAAACTGACACGCTGTACATCACAGGCGGACTGGGTCAAGAAGCCGGCGGCGGCGGGTTATTCCGCATCCCGTTGGGGGTGAAGGGGTTGGTGATTTTACCTCCCGAAGCGGGAAAATAGGGTACAATGGCGTGTGTCGCGCATGACTCCGAAAGCGCTGAGAAGACCACGCCGAATGACTTGAGACGACGTTTATGCCTAAAGCCAGTTTCAAAACCCGGTTGCGCCTGTTCGTGAAACTGTCGTACAAGTGTGGGCGTGACGCGTC
>CALFYU010000384.1 GCA_937952455.1 uncultured Planctomycetaceae bacterium | reverse complement strand
AGCTCATCATCCTCATGACCACCGCCGCCGGCAGCGGCCATCCGTCCAGCAGCCTCTCCGCCGTGGAGATTGTAACGGCATTATTCTTCGGCGGGATCATGAAATATGACCCCCAAAACCCAAAATGGGCCGGTCGCGACCGCTTCATCCTCAGCAAAGGGCACGCCGTCCCGGTCCTGTATGCGGCCATGGCGGAAGCGGGCTATTTCAGCCCCGAAGACTGCATGACGCTCCGCAAACTGGGGAGCAAATTCGAGGGGCACCCCAACATGAAGCGGCTGGCGGGTATCGAAGCCAGCACTGGTTCACTCGGTCAAGGGCTATCCATCGGCGTCGGACACGCTTTGGCCGGTAAAATGGACAAGGCGGACTACAACGTGTTCGTCATGCTCGGTGACGGCGAGTTGGGCGAAGGACAGGTCTGGGAAGCGGCCTCGGCGGCTCACAAGTATCGCCTGAGTAACTTAACGGCCATCGTCGACCAAAATGGCTATCAGCAGACCGGCGCCACGAAAGACGTGCTGGACATGAAACCGGTCGCCGACAAATTCGCCGCGTTCGGCTGGCACACCCTGGAAATCGAGGGGAACGACCAGAAGGCCGCCCTGGAGGCGCTGCAAGCGGCCCTCGCCGTGAAGGAAGGTCCAACTGCTATCGTCTCTCGGACGAAGAAGGGATTCGGAATTCTGCCGGTCCTGGAAACGACCGGCGATCTCAACTATCACGGAAAACCGCTTTCGCCGGAATTGGCCGAAAAAGCCATTGCGTTGATCGAAGCATCATAGCCGCATCCGGTCCTTGATTTTCAAGCCATCAATCACCCACACATAAATTCAAAAGAGCAGTTTCATGTATTTTGGCGAGGCGAGCGGATACAAGTTGGGACAGGCCCCCCGTGACGCGTTCGGTGACGCATTGGAAGCGTTGGGTGCGGATCACAAGGATGTGGTGACAGTCGACGGCGATGTGGGAAACTCGACGCGGACCGAACCGTTCGCCCACGCCTATCCCGACCGGGCCTTTAACGTGGGGATCGCGGAAAGCAACATGGTCAGCGTGGCGGGCGGTCTGGCCGCCTGCGGCAAGATTCCCGTCGTCGCCAGTTTCGCCTGCTTTCTGTTGAGCAACGCGCACGACCAGATGCGGATGTCGGTCGCGTTTCCGGGATTGAACGTCAAATTCGTCGGCACACACGCCGGGATTTCCATCGGCGAGGACGGCCCCTCGCAAATGGGCATCGAGGACGTCGCTTTGGCCTGTTCACTGCCGGGGGTGAAAGTGATCGTCCCGGCCGACGGCCCTTCGAGCAAGGCCGCTACAGCGGCGATTTTGAACGTGAACGGTCCGACCTACTTGCGATTGGCCCGCGGGAAGGTGGCGGAAGTTTATCCCGACGGCTGCGACTTCGAGATCGGCAAAGCCAATCAGTTGCGCGACGGCACCAACCGACCGATCATCGCCAACGGGCTGATGGTAGCGGCGGCGCTGGATGCGGCAAAGGAACTCGAATCAGGCGGTATTTCGGCCCGGGTGTTGGATATGCACACGGTCAAGCCGATCGACGAAGAGGCAATTGCCAAAGCGGCACGGGAAACGGGTAAGATCGTAGTCGCTGAGGAACACCTGGAACACGGGGGGTTGGGAGCGGCAGTCGCCATGGCGGCTGCCCGCCTGCATCCGGTGCCGATGGCGTACGTGAACCTGGGCGACCGTTACGCGGAAAGCGGCGACCCGATGGGATTGTTACAGAAATATGGTTTGACGCCGCAGGCGATTGTTGAGGCCGCCAAGTCGCTCTCCTAATCACGAGCGATCTAGCAACCTCCATCAAGAATCGCCGATATCCCGCCCGACCGGACGAATCACTTTTTGACGGCGGGCGCTGCTCTTCGAGCAGCGTCGCCTCACAAGACAATTTACCGCGTTGAAACTGACCGGCTCCGCCCGTCTCCGGCGTAGGGGGATGTGAGCGAGTCCGCGCCCGATGGTTGGGAAAACCGCATTGATCGAATACCGGCCTTTTCGGAATGCCGATCCTCCTCAGTTGGTGAAACTGTGGAATGCGTGCGAAATGGGCCGCGGCGCCGTCCGAGGCATTAGCTGCGACATCCTGGACGCGTTTGTATTCGCCGAGCCATATTGGGACCGCCAAGGGCTGATCGTGGCGGTTGCCGACGGTGAGATCGTCGGATTTGTTCACGCCGGTTTCGGTGCCAATGCCGAAGAGACGGCACTGGACTATTCCGTCGGCGTGATCTGCATGGTCATGGTCCACCCCAATTTCTCCCGGCAGGGGATCGGCAGCGAGCTTGTCCACCGCGGGGAAGACTACCTCCGTTCGCGCGGCGCGGTGCGGATCCAAGGCGGAGAGTCCCCCAAACGCAATCCGTTCTACCTCGGGCTCTATGGTGGGAGCGATTCTCCCGGCTTCTTGGAGTCGGACCCAGCCGCCGGGCCGTTTTTTGAGGACTTGGGATACCGGCCCAAGCGGCGGATTCTGGTCTATCACAAAGACCTCCGCGAACGGAATGAACCGTTCGACGTCCGCTTAGTGGCCATCCGCCGCGCGATGGAAATGTTCGTGACCGACCAGCCGGCGCACCCCACCTGGTGGTGGATGACGCGGCAAGGGCGTTTCGATTCCATCCGATTTTTGCTGCGACCGAAAACCAGCGGGGGATCGCCGGTCGCCGAGTTGTCCTGCTGGGGACTGGACCTGTTCGCTATGACTTGGCAGGAGCGGGCGGTCGGCTTCACGCATTTGGTCGTGCCGGACAACGAACGCAAAAAAGGCTACGCCAAAACCGTCGTCATCGAGGCCATTCGCCGCTTGCGGGAAGAAATGGTGACCAAGGTCGAGTTGCACGTCGAAGACGATAACCAAGTGATCATCCCGCTGGTGGAATCGCTCAAATTCCAGACGGTCGATGCCGGGATCGTGTACGAAAAGGCGTAGGCCGCGAAACCGTCATTCTGATCACCGCAATTCCCTTGGCCGTTGTACGGTCACCAATCGTCCTCCAGCATTGCGGTCCAGCTGCGACCAATCCTGGATCGGCAATTCGACATGAGCGATCGCGGCGGTGGGCAGCGATTCATACTGCCCGCTGACTTGTTCCAGGAATTCCTCTAAGCCGGGATTATGTCCCACGAGCATGATGCACTCCGCATCGGCACCATTTGCTCTCAAGCTTTCAAACCAGCCTGCTGTGGTTCCGAAATACAGTTCGCGATCGAGTTCCAAGTGATCGGAGAGGTTGAGGACTTTGGCGACCGCCTTCGCGGTCTTGCGGGCCCGTTTGGCGGTGGAACTAATGATGCGATCAGGAAGAACGCCATAGTCGCGCAACCAACGTCCCATACGTGGAGCATCGGCCTTACCACGTTGATTTAGTGGACGGTCGTGGTCGGGAAGCTCCGGTGAGTCCCAACTCGACTTGGCATGACGCATGATGAACAGGTTCTTCATGACCACCCCCGATCCGGCGCGATCCGCCTGTTTTTGCCTGCGGAATTGTTTACAATCGTAGAGCGCACACCGTCACCAGAACCTACCCGAATCTCACACCGCGTCCCTCCACTGGACGTCATTCACACCGTGAACCGGTGCGATCCCCCGGTTGTATTTGTGCAAATGTCGCCCGGACTCGTGTCCGTCCGCGCGTCGCGTTGGCCACCCTTGGAGCGTTGATGTCCGTGTATCTTACCGCGAGGTGCTTGCTCTGATGAAGCTTGCCGTCACGATTTTGTTCTGCTGCGGCGTACTGGTTGACTGGGCTGCCACGACCGTACAAGGGGAGAATTGGCCCCAGTTTCGCGGTCCGACGCGGCAAGGGATATCGACCGAAACCGGGCTGCCGGTTCACTGGAACGCCGAAACAGGCGAAAATGTGGCTTGGCGACGGGTGATCCCGGGAAAAGGCTGGTCCTCACCAGTCGTCGTCGACGGGCGGATTTATCTGACGACGGCGGTCCCGCTGCAAGAGGGGGATAACCCCGATTATTCGCTTCGCGCCCTGTGCCTGGATGCCAAATCGAGTAACGTGCTGTGGGACGTGGAAGTCTTTCGCCGACTCGCCGCAAATTCCGAACGGATTCACCCCAAAAACAGCCATGCGAGTCCCACGCCGATCGTCGACGGCGATAAGATGTTCGTGCATTTCGGCACACACGGGACCGCCTGCCTGAATCTGGACGGATCAATCGTCTGGAAAAACGAGGAACTGATTTACGAACCGCAACACGGCAGCGGCGGGTCGCCCGCCTTGGTTGATGACGCCTTGGTCATCAGTTGCGACGGCCGCGACACGCAGTTCGTCGTCTGCCTGGAACGACACGACGGATCGATTCGCTGGAAAGTGCCTCGCGAAACGTTCGACGCCGATAAGAAGTTCGCGTTTCATACTCCGCTGGCCATTGAGGTCGACGGCCAAAAACAAGTCGTCTCCACCGGAGCGAATTCGGTCAGCGGTTTCGATTTGACGACGGGTGACGCGATCTGGACGGTGCGTCACGATGGGTATTCGGTCGTGCCCCGCCCGGTGTATGCCCACGGGCTGGTGTTTATTTGTACGAGTTTTCAGAACTCGTCAATGCTGGCGATTCGCCCCGATGGACACGGCGACGTTACCGAGACACACGTGGCATGGACGTCGCGCGACGCGGTTTCGCATAGCCCTTCGCCGATCATCGTGGGTGGTCATCTCTATATGGTTTCGGACCGCGGAATCGGGACCTGCCGGGACGCACAGACGGGCGAGTTGATCTGGAAAAAGCGGTTCGGCGGGAGCTATTCCGCCTCACCGATTCTCGCGGACGGCCACCTGTATTTCCAAAGCGAACAAGGAGACGGCGTGGTGATCAATCCAGGCACGACGTTTGAGGAAGTTGCCCGCAATTCGATCGGCCAGCCGACGCTGGCGTCGTACGCAGTGAGCGAAGGATCATTCTACGTGCGATCTGAGACACATCTGTATCGAATCGAGGAAACAGGCGGGAAATAGCACGGACGCCGTTCTGGCGGCTCGATCGGACGAGACAAAAAAAAGACCTCAATACGGTTTAAGACACCGTGTTGAGGTCTTTTAATTCGCTTCTTTGACGGGACGTCAACTAGTCCTCGTCAAGTTCTTCTTCCCGGTCCTCGAAATCGAATTCCGAGAAATCCAGGTTCAGCGGTTCTTCCGCATTTTGCAATGCACTGCCTTTGAGTTCTGGCTCGCGCGGTCCATGCTCATCGCAGTCCTCGTCATGCCACAGCGGCAAACCCAGATCGTAACGCGCGGACAACATTTGGACCTTTTCTTCGGAACCCGGCTTAGCCGGGGTGGCACCGACGGGGTCGAGACCGATCGCCTCGAAATCGTCGTACTCCAAAGAATCTTCCGCCGCAATTGTCTGCTCGCTTACATCGCTACCGAATGTAAAACCGGGCTCGAGATCAACCACGAACGACTGTTCCATTACTGACACTCCAACAATTCTGGCAATTGGGTTGAAATAAGGGGAACTCACGTGTGCTGAAATTCGTCATACAACACAAAAGCAAAGCCGATCCCCGACCATTAATGACACCTTCAGGAGGCGACTGGTACGGAAGGCTCCTGCCCGAACCCTGCAACGCGTTCCGTAGTCCCATCCCGGATAGAGTCGTGGACGTCCGACGCGTTCAACATCCTAGGACGGCGCCGGAGTGACTCCCGAGGTATAGACTGTTCTCTCGGAGCAAGCAGTGGGGGGATCTCTGGGGTAGGAGGACCGTACGGATCACTTGTGTCATTTTTCGGGCTAAGAGGCCGAATGTCAACGACGTTTTTGAAATTTTGGCGAATCCGGTCGAAAAAATCTCGACCAAGTCGTCTGCCAACGTGATAATCCAGTAAACTTCGCGAATCCCCGCAAAAAACGGCAAAAATACGGCCCAGATATTCCCACCTTTGGCAAGCCGTTTCCCGAATTTGAGAACCACCGCTACGTGTTATTGGGGCGGGTCACCGCATACCGCTTCAGCTTGCGGTCCAACGTCGAGCGCTCGATCCCCAGAATCTGGGCCGCCCGCGACTTGTTCCACTTTGTGGTCTCAAGCGTGGCCAGGATGTGCTCCTGCTCCAGCTTTTCGATGGAGATTTCCCGATACCCTGCCGCCATCTCCGGCTCGGGCCGCGCGACGTCGTCGACCTCCAATCGGGACAGATGGATGTCCTGGTCGGAAATGAACTCCCCCGTGGAAAAGATGACCGCGCGCTCCACCGCATTTTGCAGCTCCCGGACGTTGCCCGGCCAGTCGTAAGAGGCAAGTTTCTCCAGGGCCTTCTGCGAAAACCCGCGTGCGGGCCGACCGGTGCTCTGCACGAACCGGTCGAGAAAGTATGTGGCCAGCTCGGGGATATCGGAGGCATGATCCCGCAACGGCTCGACGACGATCTCGACCACATGGAGTCGAAAATAGAGGTCGCGGCGAAAACTTCCCTCCTTGACGGCCAATTCGAGGTCACGGTTCGTGGCAGCCACGATCCGTACGTCGACGTTGATCGGAGTCCCGCCGCCGACCCGTTCAAAGGGATGCCCCTCCAAAACACGCAGGAACTTCGCCTGGATGGGCAGGCTCATCTCGCCGACCTCATCGAGCATCAGCGTTCCCTTGTCCGCCTGCTCAAATTTGCCCACCTTGCGGCCGGTGGCCCCGGTGAAGGACCCCCGCTCGTGCCCGAAGAGTTCGCTCTCCAACAGGCTTTCACTGAGGGCCGCGCAATTCATGCAGACAAACGGACCGTTTCG
>CALFYU010000383.1 GCA_937952455.1 uncultured Planctomycetaceae bacterium | reverse complement strand
GTCGTGCGTCATCTGCGCAAGGTGACTCTCGGACGATTGCGTTTCTTCGCCCCGCCATGATATTGTAAGGAGCGGCCTTACAATCATGATGTGCGGTAAAAATGACCCAATCACTGCGAGCGTTCCAGCGACAATTGAGTATGCACACGATCGTGTGCGCGCTGACGCTGTGTACGTTCGGTGTGACGTCATTGGGTCTGCCGTATGCCACGATCGGTCAGGCGACGTCCGGTTGCCGTTGCGGCGAAGACCTGCGGGCGGCCGGACGCTGTTGTTGCGTGAACAAGGTCCGCGCGATCGGTGAGGAACCGCCTCGCGCAGCCTGCTGTGCAGCCCGGTCAAAGGCAAAGTCGTGCTGCCAGGCGCCCCAGACGGCTCCGCGCGACGCAGACGGCACACAGAAGTCGCCTTTGGTGACCGCCTGTCATTGCGGCGGGTCGACGAGTTTGGTGATTCTGATTAATGCCGAAGCCCGCGTCCTGCCCGTCTCCCGTGGAATCTACGGCCTGTTTGACGTCGTGGAGCGGATCACGTCGAACAACCCCAGCGTTCCCTTCCGCTCGATCGCTCCCGAAACTCCTCCTCCGAAAGTGCGCTATGTTTGAGCTATCGGCTGCTTGAACACATCCGTCCACCTCGCCACAGAGTTGGGGTGCGCGCATCTTTTGACAAATGGAGTTTCGACCATGAAACCAACGCTCAATATCCGCGCGCGCGGTTCGCGCGGATTTACCCTGATTGAACTGCTGGTGGTGATCGCCATCATCGCCATTTTGATCTCCCTGCTGCTGCCGGCCGTCCAGCAGGCCCGTGAAGCGGCACGGCGGATGCAGTGCAAGAACAACCTCAAACAGCTAGGTTTGGCGCTGCACAACTATGAATCGACGTTTACCGTCTTTCCGCCGGGCAGTCTTGGCTTCCCCTATGTCTGGTCGGCGCATGCCCAACTGCTGCCCTATGTCGATCAGGCGAACGTCGAGAACTTGTTCAACTACGACGTTCCGCCGCTCACGGCGTTTAACTTCGGCGCATTCGATCCCGCGGAAGTGGCGAAGAACGACACGGCCGCACAGACCAATTTGCCGCTGATGGTCTGCCCCAGCGATCGCGAGCGTGTGCCGGCATCGATCTATGGCGGAATCAGCTACCCCGCTTGTAACGGTTCGGGGGTCAACGGCACGAGCGACACCGACGACGGTTCTAACGCCAACGCGGACGGCGTGATTTTTGCGCTGTCCGGCATCCGTTTTCGCGACGTGACAGACGGGACAACGAATACCGTCGTCTTCGGCGAGCAACTCTTGGGCGACGGCGAGAATTCGATGCCCGACGACGAGGATTACCGCTACCGACACGTTGAGTTGCCCAGTGGAACGCAGACCACCGTCGTCGCCTGCGAACCGGCCACCGCTCCGGCCTGGTCGGGTAAGCGGGGATCAATATGGGTCAACGGGCATTTGGCCGACACGATGTACAACCATTGGTATACCCCCAACTACAAAGACGCTCCTGATTGCCACAACGGCTTTCACAATTTCGCCCTGGTCAGCGCCCGCAGCGCCCATACCGGCGGCGTGCAGGTCGCGTTGCTGGACGGCAGTTGCCGGTTTGTAGGAGAGAGCGTTGATCTTTCGATTTGGCGGGCGGTCGCTACCCGCGCCGGCGGCGAAGTCGTCGGCGAATGGTAATCGATCAATTCCGCCCGACCGGCAATCGGGGTCGGTTGGGCGGCTGTTTCTATGTGGAGATTCAACTATGAAAACTGTTCAAGGGTTGTTGGCGGGTGTGTGTCTGGCCTGCTGCTCGCCGCTTTGTGCGCACGACACGTGGGTCGAAACCAACACGAACTTGATCCGCACCAAAGATGCCGTTTATATCGATCTCAAACTGGGCAATCACGGCAACGATCACCGCGACTTCAAAATCGCCAGCAAAATCGGTCTGGAGGAGAGCACGCTTCAGATCATTGCCCCGGACAAAAAGACCTACGACCTGCTGCCGAGTCTCGTCGACATTGGCTATGCCCCCAATGAGGGATATTGGAAGGGCAAGTTCGTCGCCGTCACGCCGGGGCTCTATACAGTGTCGCACACGCTGGACAAAATCGTCAATCACGGGCGGCCGATTCGCTCGATCAAGAGCGGAAAGGCGTATTTCGTCGCCAGCCCGACGCTCGATCGCGTTGATCCCGACAACCCGGGATTCGACCGCGTGTTGGGCCATGCGTTGGAACTCGTGCCGGTTGTAAACCCCGTGACTCCCATGGGCCCCGGCCAGCCGATTACGGTGCGGGTACTATTCAAAGGGAAACCGCTGGAACAGGCACGGGTCGCATTCGTTCCCCGCGGCGTCGCACTGAGCGATACTTTTGACGAACAGTACGAACGCCGGACCGACGCCGACGGCGAGGCGACCTTCACCCCCAAGACCGGCGACCAGTACCTCGTGGTGGTCCACCATCAAGCCGAAGACGAAAGCGGCGAGAACTACGACCTCACGGCGTATTCCGCGACACTGACGATTTTCGTGCCGGAGATTTGCCCGTGCTGTGGCGAATGACGCTTGTCGCAACTTCGCGATTTAGCGACTTGTCGGCCTGACCTTACACCTGGCAACTGCGTTCCACGAAACAACGCGTGGGCTGCTCTGTCAAATACAGCAGTGGAACCGATGCTCATTATTTTGGATCAATATCAATCCAAAACCGCAACACAGTGTTCCCTTTGAAATTGACTTCATCCGCAAAAATCCCACCGCTGTGTTCGATGATCTTTCGCGAGGCGAAATTGTCGTCGGCACACGTCAACAGGGCGCGTTGAATCCCCAAGGATCTTGCCATCGGCAAGGCAAGCTTGAGAATCGCTGTCCCATAGCCTTGGCGGTGCTTCGTCGGGCGTATGGCATAACCAATGTGGCCGCCATGTTGCTCAAGTGCCGCATTGAGTTCGTGGCGGATGCTGGTATGCCCGATGAATTCCCCGTCGTCGACCAGCCAATAGATGCTAGCCGGGACCCTACCGCTATTCGTGCCACATCGATGCGCACAATTCGTGATTTGCTGCAGGTATTCCACCGGATCATCAATCGGACCGAACGAATGCCAAAATCCCGAAATACCGTGCTGCTCAAACTCCGCGAGCGCCGTCCGGTAACTGTCGATAAATGTCCGAGTGGGCTGAATGAGTTCCATGAGCGCCGCCGTTTTGGATCAACTGTATTTTCATTGCGATCGGCCGTTCCCCAATTCTAACCGCATTGGCTGTTCCAACAACTCGGCACCAGGGCGGATGGGGATTGGTTTGCCGACCGGCAGGAATCCCGCTCGGTCATACAGCCGCCGCGCCGGCCTCTCCCCGCAGGTGACACACAATTCCAACGCAGCAACCGATTGCTCCCGTGCCCAGGCGATGACGGCAGCGACGAGCATCCGCCCCGCCCCGCAGCCGCGCGCCTCCGGCGCAACCCAGACCTGATAGAGATGCGCGGTCTTTGGTTGCTGCGGCTCAATCCGTCCCCAAGCTAAGCCGGCTGCAATCCCGTCTACGTCACCGAGCAGCGGCAGATCGGTCGCCGATGCCACACCGGCCGACAAACGATCCTGCCACCATTGCTGCGGAAATTCATTCTCGCGGGAGAACGTACTCCCAAACGCATCGGGCGATTCCGCCAACGCCCGCAGCCGCAATTCACGGTAGAGTTGCCACTCGTCGGCTTGGAATTGGCGGATGGTGGGGGCGGACATGTTTTTTTCTGTCGGCAAACGTTCACTCTCGGGTGGCCGCGATTGCCGCAGGCAATCGGGGCGGGCAAAGCCCGCAAGAAGCCGCAACTTACGTTCTCCTTAACAAAAGATGCTTGGTTGGCAGGGTTTGCTTTGGCTGCTGCATCTTGTGCCTTCGGCAGACTGTTTGCCGCCGGCAATCAGTGCCACCCCCGGCCCTCTCCCCGAGGGAGAGGGAGGAAATAAGGCTATAGGCTTTAGACTCTAGGCCGTAGAAAAGGTTCGCCCGCCAACAACTCTGGCCACTGACCACCGGCCACTGGCCACTACGTTCCTCACGCCAAAATCGCATCCACCACTTCGCCATGCACGTCGGTCAGCCGATAACGGCGGCCCTGGTGTTTGTAGGTGAGGCGTTCGTGGTCGATGCCCAGCAGGTGCAGAATGGTGGCTTGGAAGTCGTGCACGTGGACGCCGTCTTCGGCGATGTTGTAGCCGTACTCGTCGGTCGATCCGTAGCTGAGGCCCGGCTGGATGCCGCCGCCGGCCGCCCAGGCGGTGAAGCAGCGGGGGTGGTGGTCGCGGCCGTAATTATCGGGGGTCAGCTTGCCTTGGCTGTAATTTGTGCGGCCGAATTCTCCGCCCCACAAGACGAGCGTCTCGTCTAACATGCCCCGCTGCCTGAGATCGGTGATCAGCGCCGCCGCGGCTTGATCCGTTTCGCGGCATTGGTTTCTGATCGCCCCCGGCAGGCCGCCATGCTGGTCCCAACCTTGGTGATAGAGTTGAATGAAACGGACGTTCCGCTCCGCCAAACGTCGCGCGAGCAGACATTTGGCGGCAAAGGTGCCCGGTTTTTTGGAGTCCGGTCCGTAGAGCTCGAAAATGTGCTCCGGCTCGCCGGACAGATCGGTCACTTCCGGTACGGAGGTCTGCATGCGATACGCCATTTCGTATTGGGCGATGCGGGCGTTGACCGCCGGGTCTAGCGTTTTTTCATATTCCATACGGTGCAGTTCGTTCAGCTTGTCCAACATGCGGCGGCGGCTGGCGGCGGAGATGCCAGCCGGGTTGCTGAGATACAACACCGGATCGGCCCCGGCGCGGAACTGCACCCCTTGATGCACCGATTCCAAGAACCCATTGCCCCACAGCCGGGCATACAGCGGCTGTCCGCTTTTGTCTTTAGTGACCAGCACGGTGAAGGTTGGCAGGTTTTCGTTGTCGCTCCCCAGTCCATAACTTAACCAGGCCCCCATCGACGGGCGGCCGGCAACTTGCGAGCCGGTTTGAAAAAACGTGATCGCCGGGTCGTGGTTGATCGCCTCGGTGTGCATCGACTTGATGAAACAGAGGTCGTCGGCAATGCCGGCAGTGTGCGGCAGCAGTTCACTCACCCAGGCGCCGGATTGGCCGTGTTGTTGAAACTTGAACGCCGATCCGGCCAACGGCAGCGTGGCCTGGTTGGCCGACATGCCGGTCAGCCGTTGCCCGCGGCGGACCGAGTCGGGCAACTCCTGTCCGTTTTGTTCATTGAGCACCGGCTTGTAATCGAACAAATCCAACTGCGACGGCCCGCCGCTCATGAACAAATAGATCACCCGTTTGGCCTTGGCTGGGAAATGTGTCGACTGCAGCACGCCCCCGCTATCCGCAATTGCGGAACTGCCGCCCAGCAATTGTGCCAACGCCAACCCGCCAATGCCGGCACTGGTGCGGGAAAAGAACTGCCGGCGATTTTGCAGCAGGCCGAACGCGTTCTCGGGCAGATATTGTTCGAACATGATTCGTTCCTTATGCCGATCGTCGTAATGGGAGGGCGAGGCCTTAGGTTTAGGCACATTTTTTGCGTGTAAGACGTGTTGATT
>CALFYU010000382.1 GCA_937952455.1 uncultured Planctomycetaceae bacterium | reverse complement strand
GCTGCGGTGTTGGGTGACCGAAGGGCACGGCGACGGTTTCTCCTTCGACTTGGCGTCGAGTTTGGGGCGCGGCCAGGACGGCTCGGTGTTGCCCAGCCCGCCGCTGTTGGAGCGGATCGCGGCCGATCCGGTGTTGGCAAATACTAAAATCATTGCCGAAGCCTGGGACGCAGGGGGACTGTACCAGGTGGGGAGCTTTCCGTCGTGGGGCCGCTGGGCGGAATGGAACGGCAAATTCCGCGACGACATCCGGTCATTCGTCAAAAGCGACGCGGGCAAAGTCGCTGCGTTGGCCACGCGTCTGTCCGGCTCCGCCGACCTCTATCAGGGGAGCGGCCGCGCACCGTACCACAGCATCAATTTCGTCACCAGCCACGACGGATTTACGATGCTGGATTTGGTGTCTTACAACAACAAACACAATGAATCCAACGGCGAGCGGGGAGCCGACGGGGACAACGACAACCACAGTTGGAACTGCGGCGCCGAGGGGCCGACCAAGTCGGCGGCGATCAACAAGCTCCGCCGACAACAGGTCAAGAACCTGGCCTCGCTGCTGATGCTCTCGCACGGCGTGCCGATGATGCTGGCCGGCGACGAGTTTGGCCGCACACAAAACGGCAACAACAACGCCTACTGCCAGGACAATGTCACCTCCTGGGTGGACTGGTCGCTGGCTGAGAAAAACAAGGACCTGCTGGAGTTCTTCCAGCGGCTGATTCAATTCCGCCGCCGGCACAAGATTTTCCAACGCCGCAGCTTCGGCGGCGACGGCATCACGATTGCCTGGCACGGCAAGAAGTTGAACCAGCCGGATTGGTCTTGGGAGTCGCGGTCGCTGGCGATGCGGATGTGCGATAATCCGGGGACGGAGAATTCCACAGATATCTTTTTGATTGCTCACTCGCACTGGGAGCCCGCGTCCTTCGAATTGCCCGCGCTGCCGGGCAGCCGCAAATGGTGCCGGTTTATCGACACCTCCGCCGGCGACGATGCGATCACCGATTTGGGAGAGGAAATCCAACTGACCGATCAATGCAGCTACGCGGTCGCGCCCCGCTCAACGGTGCTGTTGATCGCTAAGGACATCGATCCCAAACCGCAGCCGTCGACGAACTAGCAACGAGTTCCTGGGCCACCAGCAGGACAGCCGTTATTTGGGCGGTGCCGGGACGGTGAGTTTGACAACGCGGTCCGCCGCGCCGGCTTTGATTTCGACCGGCAGTGACCAGTTGGCCGTACGGATTTTGCACAGACCGCCCACTCCGTCGCGGCAGAATTGATAGGTTATCGAGACCAGCAACGTCGCACTGCCGGATTGTTGTTCCAGCGGCAATGCAAATTTCGCTGCGCCTTCCGCAGACTCGGCTTCCTTGCGTACGTCGAGATGCTTCGCAGCCACCAACGACTGCTCGGCGGCGGCCGTGATGCGATAGGTGACCGGGGCCAGCTTATTGAGCTTAAAGCCCTCGGGCAGGTCCAATTGCACTTCAAACGGCAGAGCCTCACCAGGAGCGATCTTGATCGCCGGCAGCTGAACGACGTCTTTGAGCGGACGTTGTTTGGGGGCGGCTTTGGGGGGATTGGGGGGTGTCAAACCGGGGATTTCCAGCGTGCTAACGCGGCCAGTATTCAGATCCGCCACGCGGATTTGGTGGTTATTCGTGTCGGCAATATACAGCCGCGCACCGGCGGCGGTGACTCCGGCCGGTTCGGAGAACTGCGGCGGATCGGCGGCGTTGCCGGCCGTGCCGGTTCCCAAGAAGGTCGTGCACTCCCTGGTCTTTGGGTCGACGACTTTGATTTTGTGGTTATAACTGTCGGCCACGTAAAGCTTGCCGTTGTGATAAGTGATGCCCAGTGGATGTTGCAGTTGGACGACGGCGCCGACTCCGTCTACGTCACCGAAGCGAAACAGTCCGCCCCCGGCCTTGCCGACGACGGTGATGACGTTTCCATCGGGATTTAAGTCGATTCTGCGAACCGAGGAGGCTTCGCTGTCGACCACATACAGCACTTCGCCGTCTGTGGCCACACCGGAGGGTTGTGCCATCGCCGCTTCGCGGAGCGGGCCGTCGATTACATCCTCGATTCCTGATCCCGCGTAGGGCTGCACAGTGCCGGCGTTTTCATTGAGCACCCACATCTGGTGCGGACCGGCCATGGCGATGTAGAGTTTGTCGTCGATCGCCATGAGCGCCCAGGGACTGTTGAGCGCGGTTTTCAGCAGGCCGTCGTCGGTGCGGCGGGTGCGGTTTTGTTCGCCGGTCCCGGCGAGCGTGGTCACCTGCTTGCCCGAGAGGTCGATCTTGCGGATCAAATGGTTTTCTGTATCGGCGACGTAGAGCACGTCCCCTTTTAGCGCCATGCCCTGCGGATGGTCGAACGTGGCAACGTCGTATCCGCCGTCGTCGGCGCCGATGTTTCCATTGCCAATGATCTCTACGAGCCGGCCATCGAGCGTGGTCACCACAATGCGATTGTGGTTGCTGTCGGAAATATACAGCCGGTCACTGGCTTCATCGGCGAGCACCTTACCGGGATACCGCAGCGGCGTCGGTTGGGCGCGTTCGCGTTCCAGATGGAAATCGATAGGCGTTTCGTCCAGGGTTCCTTTTTTGCGGTGATACTCGAGTATCGGTGTGAGTACGTTCTTATCGAGAAACTCGTGTTCAAACTCGCCCCGATTGACACCCACGAAGTACCCCTCAGGGTCGATGACGGCAATCGTGGGCCAGGAGCGGGTGAAGAATCGCTGCCAGAGCGTCATGTCCGAGTCGTTGATCACCGGATGCTCGATCTCGTAGCGCATGATCGCTTCGCGAATATGCTCAGTGTCCTTTTCGTTCTCGAACTTCGCCGAGTGAATCCCGATCACGACAAGCTCGTTGGGATACTTTTGCTCCAACGCCTTGAGTTCAGGAAGGATGTGAATGCAGTTAATGCAGCAATAGGTCCAAAAGTCGAGGATCACGATTTTGCCCCGCAAGTCCTGCGGGGTGATCTCGCCGGAGGTGTTCAACCAGCCGTTGCCGCCGTCGAAGCTTTTCACACGAAAATGGCGGGTGAAGGGATACGGGTCTTCGTCCGCTTCCTGTTCGTCGTCGGCCGGATTTTCGGTGTTTTGTTTGGAGTTTTTTTGCTCTTCCTCAGCCGCTGACCGGCCGCTGGGGAGCATCGCCGCGCACAAACCGGCGACGGCGAGGGAAAGCAGAGACGTGCGAAAAGTTCGGCTGAGCTGCATGGCGGAGGTTCCCTGTCTGACGAAAAGCAGATTCCTGTAGCGAGCAGCGTGAGGATACCTCAGCTGAGGGATAGCTGACAACCGAAGGGGGCGGTCGAAGCGATAGAACGGCACGTACCGCATATCGATTGTCAGGGCGTTTCCGCTTGGGGGCGGTCTTCGACTTTCCAGCTCTTATTCAGAAAGCGTTTGCCGTCGACTTGTACGGCGCGGAGGCTGATCTCCTCGCCGATGAGCGCGTCGGCGTTGAGGATGCGATACACCTTGCGGTCTTCACCGCGGCCGAGTTTCACGACGGTGCGCTTTTGCCGACGGCGGCCCGGGATGAGCAGGTTGCAGTTGAAATTCAGGATTTCCAGCGGCTCGGTCGAATTGGTGATGATCTGCTCGACGACCAAGATCGTGATTCCATGTTTGCGTTCGATGTAGGAATTCACGTCCAGCTTGATCTTGCCCAGGCCCAACGTGTAGGGGCGGTAGACGGTGAAATGGTAGTCGCGATCGGCCGAGATGTCGAAGTCGACGGTGGCGGTCAGGTTCCCCAAACTCGCACCGCGTGGAAAAGAGAGCGAAACGGGCAAACGAAATGCTTCATTGGGGGCCAACGTCAACGGTGCCCGCTGCTGTTCGACGTTCCAACGATCGCTGAAATTCAGGTCTGCCTTGACCGTGATACCTTGGTTGAAGGTGTTCAGACCCGTGATTGTTTCTTGGTGGTCGCCGAACTTGCTGGGGACCTGCTTGTGTTCAAATTGCATCGCCAGCCGAAAGCGGGCGACGGGTTCGGAGCATTTTCGCACGATAATCGGTACCGGACCGACATTGAGCACCTGTTGCCGCCGGACCTGCCCGGTTTTTCCGTCATCGCCGTGGCGGATGTCGATCACTTCGGCCGGGTGCGTCCTCCCGAAC
Source organism: uncultured Planctomycetaceae bacterium (assembly GCA_937952455.1). Taxonomy (GTDB): domain Bacteria; phylum Planctomycetota; class Planctomycetia; order Planctomycetales; family Planctomycetaceae; genus Symmachiella. Next base: position 3,488 of record CALFYU010000382.1, on the reverse strand, counting down.
AGGTCGCAAATCTCCACGTCCTCGCCCAGGTACATTGTCTCGGTGGTCGGCGTGTCGTTCCAGATGACCATCAACACTTCACCCGGTTTAGCAAACACGACGTTGGGGCTGTTGTTGGGCATTTGAAACTTGCCGAGAAACGTCGACTCCTGCAGGGCCAGCGCCGTCGTCCGCCAAGGGAGAAACAACTCCGTCGGGGAACCGTCGGGATATAGCAGACCGAATTCGGGATCGAACGGGTTGTAGGCGAACACGGCGTCGGCGCCCCCCAATTGGGCGACCATCATGCGGCGGACCAGATCGGCCGCCCGTTCGTGCAGTTCATATTCAACCGAAAGAGGTTTGATGAGCACCCAACGGGGCATGCCCGAGGAGGTCGTTTGTTCGAGATATTGCTGCAGTTGAGCATCGGTCGGAGTCGGGTCGGTGTCCAGCGACAAAAAACTGTTGGGCAACTCCGCCCGTTCCGGCAGCGGTTGATTCCAGTCCCAGTGCACGCCGATTTGGACGTTCCGACCGACGCGGTCGAACTCCCGTTTGATCGAGTCCACGACCTCGGGCAGGCGTTTCATGCCTACGAAGCTGCTATCGGCTTCGTCGCCGAGTTGCCAATGCCGCACGCGAAAGGAGTAACTGGCGATGACTGGTTCCAGCGAGGGATGCCAGAAGTCGCTGGGCATGTTGAAGATCTTTCCCACGGCGGATCCGGTGAAGCCGTCGGCGAATTTGTCCATCAGCGATTTCGGCGGATGGTTGAGCAGGCCGACGAGCCGGATGTCCTTGCGGGACAGGCGTTCTACGGGCTGGGCGATGTCCGCCGAGTCGTCCATGCCGGCCAGCCCCTGCGTCGACCAGAGGGGATACTTGACCCAGTTCACGCCCCCCTGTGCGGCGACTTCCGCCAGGTCGGGCACGTTCATCTCGCCCGCCCCGTCGGTGAGCGACCAGCCGAAGTTTCCACGGCTTCCGGGCCGCGCGCGTTCCATCACGGCAAACGTCGTCACCTTTTGCAGAATCGAAACGTCATCGCGTTTGAAGGTCGCCCGGACACGGTAAAAGCCCTTTTTGAGCAACGTCTCATCGTTGTGCGTCAGTTCCGACAGGTCCCACGTATAGGTCCGCTCGCCCGTTTCGTTGAGCGCCTTGTCATCGGCCCGCCGCTCCCGCTTGATCCATTTGATAACGGTATTGCCGTCGGTGGTTTCGGATTCAGCGGCTTCGAGTTCTAAAACGAGCTGATGTTTACGGCCGGCGTCGCGGCCCAACACGTTTGCTTCGATCTGAATGCGTTCGCCTTCCAGGAAATAATGTTGGTTGTTGTGCGTGGAGACGGTCACCAGCGGCAGGCTCACGAGGCGAATGTCGTCGAACCAGGCATCGCCGTGAATGTCCATCTTGGCCCCCGCCATCAAATGGCAGCCGATCACGACGAACTTGTATTCCGGTTTGGGGTTGAACGATCCCAGGCGAACCGTTTGAAACTCGGCGTGGGTGCCCATCACCGCCTGGCTGAGATGCCGTTCGATCCGCTGCCGTTTGTAGTTCAAAAACGACAGCGAAATGAACGCGGCGTCGTGGACCAGACCTTCAGTGCGGATCAACGCTTCCAGGCCGTAGGAGTGGTCGGCCGAGATTCGAATCGCCGGGGAATAATACGTCGCCTGGCCGCCGTTGAGCGTGAACCGCAGCGACCGTCGGCCTTGATAATCGCTCGGTGCTTCGGCCGGGTCGACGTAGGCGTCGACATATTCGGGGAACAATGGACCGCGGCGGCGGCTCCAATCAGTCGGCTGCGGCAACTTGTTGAGTGTGCGGTCCTCTTCCCGTTCGAACGTGAACATCCGCACCGTCTCGGCCGCCTCGAACGGATCCAAGGCGTGATCGACGGGCGTGGCCGCCGCCAAGGAGAGGCACAAAAGTGTCGACCAACTGGCGATCATCGGGCGGTTCCGGAAACAGTCTACGTACGGGGGCACAGACCGGCGGGATATCCGGTCTTTCTTAAAATCGACCCCCACCCCGACCCGGCTGGACTATCGCGATGTTTGACGCGACTGTGCGTCTTGTCCCGGCTGTAGCGGAGACGATAGCGGCGATGTCGCGAGTTGTTGTGGGACCGGCACACCCGGAGAAGTTGAACAGTCCAGCCGTCCGCGGCTATCTCAATTCGGGGTTTCACTCGATGAAAACCGCTTTTCTGCCAGTTTGGCGACGGCAAACGCGCACGCCGCATCGGCGACGGCGGGCGTACATTCGGCGGCGAGAGATATTAGCTGGCTGTTGCACAGCTCGGGAGATGCCCGGGAGAGTCGTTGGGCGAGAAAGCTGCCCGAGCCGGAGAGGACCAGCGTTTCGAACGGGTGTTCTTGCCGTTTGCTAAGGCGGCGGACAGCGGTAGCGAGGATTTGGAGTTGCACGTCGGCGATGTATTGCGCTGCGATCCGCGCATCGTCATCGGAGAATTCTTCGCTGTCGCAACAGAGCATCCGTCCCAGCCGGGCGCGCGACATATCGACCGTCGCCGGGCGTCCGTCGGCCGTTTCGCAATGGTCTTCACCCGGCGCGATGTCCCCCAACGTAAGATAAACGTCCTGAGTCGTGGCAAACCATTCGGCTGCCAGCGGACAATACCCGCCGCGATACGGCACGGAGACTGCCAGGGCGCATAAGGGGGTGCGGCGGATGCCGGTGTAAATGAGTTCTGATGACTGCAGCCGCTGCGGATCGGTCAGTCCGATGGCCGCGGATTTACGCCCGGCGAGCGGAATCAGATCGGTGGTCGTCGAGCCGATGTCGATCAGCAGGCCATTTTCGATCTCAAACTGATCCGCGACCCAGGTCGCCAGTGCGTGCCAGTTCGCGGCGGCGACGCGCTGCGGTTCATCTATGGCCGCTGCTGCCTCGGCGAATCCGCCCGCAGTGCGCCAAACATAAACGGGAATCTCGCCGGCCCAATCGACGACCGCTCGAATCACGTGGGCAACCCCCTCAGCTTTCGTGGCGAAGCAGTCGGCCAGTTCGGCCGTCATCGTCACGGCAATGATATCTGGCTGCGGAAAGTCAGCGGTCAGCAATTGGAGTTCGTCAGTCAGCCGTTCGGGCGCCTTCCAAATCTCAAAACTCCGCGACGCAGCTTGCCCGTCGGCGGCGGCCGCTTTGAGATTTGCCCCGCCGATGTCGAGTCCCAGAATGTTCATGTGGCTTCGCGTCTCTTACTCGGTTGTGGAAAAATGGCCATCCGCCGAAAACGCGATCACCTCGCTCCGCCACCCAATCGGATCGGGAAAATCATCGGGAAACAGAATTCGTTCGGCGAGGTTTTCGTCCGTCAGCCGCCGATAGCCGAGGAAACTGGTGGTGAGCCGTGGATTGATTTCCACGACAACGGCGGTCTCGGGGGCCGCAGTCGGGACGATCAGGTCCAAACCCACGTAGCCTTGCAGACCGGGAACGGCGTTGCAAGCATCGATCGCCAGCCGCTCTAGTAG
>CALFYU010000381.1 GCA_937952455.1 uncultured Planctomycetaceae bacterium | reverse complement strand
CGCCATCGGTGGTGTCCTGCACGAGACGAGTACCTGTGTCGAGACACGGACCACGCTGCGGGACTTTGAGCACGACCGGGGCATCATCCGCGGCGGCGACGTGCTCTCCCGGTTTCAGGGGACGAACGTCTGCACCGGCGGCTTTATCGCAGGAGCGGAGAAATTCGGGTTTGAGGCGGTGCCGTTGTTGCGGGCTTCCGCGTTTCCCGGCGGGTTGATCGACCGCGGGGATTACGACGCGCTCAAACATGAATTTCTGGAACGCTTGCGTGCAGCCGAAACCGACGGCGGTCCGGTCGACGGCGTCTTGTTGGACCTGCACGGAGCTATGGTGGTCGAGGGGATCGACGACGGTGACGGGGACTTTATCGCCGCCGTCCGCACTGCCATCGGTCCGGATCGGCCGATCGTCGTGACGCAGGATTTGCACGGCAACCACACAAAATTTCGCGTCGCTCGGGCCGACGCACTGATCGGCTTTGATACGTTTCCGCACATCGACATGGCCGAGCGGGGCCTTGAAGCGGCCGAATTGATCGTCCTCACCGTCCGCGGAGACGTCCACCCGGTCACGGCGATTCATCAACTGCCGCTCTTTTGGGCGACCCGCTGTCAGGTAACGGCCCATCCACCAATGGACGAGGTCATCCGCCTGATGCACGAGATGGAACAGCGGCCGGGAATCTTGAGCATCACCATCGCCACCGGGTTTCCCTGGGCCGATGTGCCGGAGGTCGGCAGTTCGGTGATGGTGGTGGCCGACGGCGACGCAGAGTTGGCCCAACGGACAGCCGATGAATTCGGCGGCTGGATCTGGGAGCGGCGTCAGCGTTGGTATTCGCCCCCCGTGACCGTCGAAGCCGCGCTGCAAGCCGGCGAAGAACTGGGACGCTATCCGATCATCCTGGCCGACCACGCCGACAACACCGGCGGCGGCTCGCCGGGAGACTCGACCGAAGTACTGCGGACGTTTCTTGAACAGGGACTCACCGACGCGCTGGTGTTATATATGGTCGACCCCGAAGTCGCCGCCCAGGCACATGCGGCGGGCGTCGGTGCACGGATCGCGATTTCGCTGGGCGGCAAATCCAGCCCGGTGCAAGGGCCTCCGGTCGAAGCGACGGCCGAGGTGGTCGCGCTTTCCGATGGAAGTTTCGCCTACGACGGCCCGATGTTCGCCGGCCTGACCGGCAGCATGGGAACATCCGCCTGGATCAAGATTGACGGCGTCTCAGTGGTCGTCGTCTGCGCCCGCGAACAGCCGTTTGATCCGGCCTTCGCCCGCAGCTTGGGCATCGACTGTGCGGCGATGAAATACATCTCCGTAAAATCCGCCGCTCACTTCCGCGCCGCTTTTGAGCCGATTGCCGGTTCGATCCACAACGTCGACGCCGCCGGCATCCACACGCACAACTTTCGCGCCCTGCCGTTCACGAAAAAAACGCGGCCGATTTTTCCGGTGGAGATTGCCCCGGGCAGTTGACGACGATTGCCGTTAATCGAACTGGTCGTCCGCCTCGTCCTCTTCGGCGACCCGTTGCGAAAGCAGCCGGCCCCAGACCATGTAGTGCAACAGACCCACCAGCGTCGCGGCGATCAATAGGACCGGGATAAAAACCAAAAACCCCGTTTGCGTCGCCGCACCCAACAGGGCCAGAAAGCCTCCGGCGAGCAGCAGCATGAAAAAGAGCGCCAAGATCGTGCCGAAGTTCGATTCCGTGCCGCGGCGTGCCGCCGGCAGTTTCGGGGGGCGTGGCGGACTCATGGTTTTGGGCGGCTCATCATAGGATCGGGAAGATTGCCGGAACGAGCGGCGCTGACAAATCACATCAATCGTCAGGAGGCGCCGCCGAGGATTTTCTGCAGTTGTTCGTGGCGGTGCGCGAAACCGTCGTCGAGCGAATCTAAAATCGTCTTTTCATTGACGAGCAAACCGATCAACCCTCCCGGCGGCTGAAAGGAGATCCGGTCAATAATTGTCACCCCGTCGCCAGTCGGTTCGAAGGCGTGCTCGTGAACCCATTGTTTAAACGGTCCCTGGACCTGCTTTTCGACGAACCGCGTCGGCCGGTCCAGGATCGTGATCTCGTGTGTAATGTGCTGCACGTGACCGCGAGCCAGCACCTTGAACTCCATCAGGCTGCCCAACTCGACCACTTCGGGCGCGCTGACAAAGTTCAGCCCCATCTCCGGGGGACTGATGCGGACCACGTTCTGCGGGCGAAGCAGAAAATCAAAGACTTCGTCCAACGGGCCGGAGACAACGACACTACGTTCAAATTCCGCCATCGAGGTTGCTTCGTTTCGGTGACAAATCTTGCCGGGATGACCCAAACCCACATGGAGCCTCGCTCCCGGGCAGTGTCATAGTAACCGATCAGGAAAGGGGATGCGATCCCGTCCACGGTCGTTGGGGAAACTGGTCAAACCGTTCGCGGAGGCATATCCTGGCGATACCTAACCCGGTCGAGAGGCCTTTTTCCCCAATTCCCCGTGGCTGATGCAATTTCCCAGTGAAATCCTGAAGCGCTGTTGGTTTCTAGCCGGGCCGACCGCCAGCGGCAAGTCGGCCGCCGGTCTGTTTTTGGCAGAAAAACTGTCGGCAGAAATCGTCTCCCTGGATTCGATGGCGATTTACCGCGGCATGGACATCGGCACCGCCAAGCCGGACCGGCATGAACAAGCCCGCGTGCCGCATCACCTGTTGGATATCATCGATCCGCACGAGGAGTTCAGCGTCGCCGAGTATCTCGCGGCCGCCCAAGCCGTCTGCAGCGAAATCATCAACCGCGGCCACATTCCGCTGTTCGTCGGCGGGACGGGACTCTATCTGCGTGCGGTTCTGCGGGGCGTGTTCGAGGGACCGCCTGCCGATTGGGATCTGCGAAGGGAATTCGAGCGGTATGAAGCCCAGCAAGGGGAGGGGGCGCTCTATCGCCGCCTTGAGGAGGTCGATCCGCCCACGGCCGAGCGGCTGCATCCCAACGACCAGCGGCGGATCGTACGGGCGTTGGAAGTTCACGCATTAACCGGCCAACCTCTCTCCGCACAACAGCAGCAAGGCCCATTGCCGGTCGCGCAGCGTCCGAAGAACGTCTTCTGGCTCTCCCCGCCCCGCGATTGGCTGTATGAGCGGATTAATGACCGCGTACGGCGGATGATCGATGCGGGATTAATCGAGGAAGTCCACCGCCTGTTGGAACGGACCCCGCCGCTATCCGGCACGGCACGGCAGGCCCTGGGTTATAAAGAGATCATCGATCACCTCGAGGGCCGCGCAAGCTTAGACGAGGCCATCGACACCCTGCAAACCCGCACCCGCCAATGCGCCAAACGGCAACACACTTGGTTCCGCAATGTGGAAGAATGCCGCGCCGTGGAGATCACCGGCAGCGAAACCGCCGAGGAAATCGCCGAGCGCTTGGCGCAAGACAACTCGTCGTGAAACGCCAATCAATCTACGCACCGCCGCGCAGCGCCGCGAGGTCTTCAAAGAAACGCGGGTAAGTCTTGGCCGTGCAACCCGGGTCAGCGATTTGGATGCCGCCCGACTTGAGACCGGTGATCGCAAAGCTCATCGCCATCCGATGATCGTCGTACGTCCTTATCGTCGCCGATCGCAGCGGGCCGGGGTGGATCGTTAGGCCGTCGTCAAATTCATCAACCCGCAGCCCCAACCGCCGCAGTTCGGTCACCACGGCGGAAATCCGATCTGTCTCCTTGTGCCGCATATGTGCGACGTTGCGAATCCGCGTCGGTCCCTCGGCGAATGGAGCGATCGCAGCGAGCGTCTGTGCCGTGTCGCTGATCGCATTCATATCGACGTCGACCCCCCGCAGCGGCCCGCCCCTCAACGCGATTCCGTCGTCACTTTCGATCACAGTGCATCCCATATCCTCCAGCACGTCGACGAACTGCACGTCTCCTTGCAGCGCGTGGCGGGTGAGACCCTGAACTGTGATTTCGCCCCCCGTCACGGCAGCGGCGGCGAAAAAGTAACTGGCGGCCGAGGCGTCCGGTTCAATGGCATAACGTCCCGGCGAATAACGTTGCGGCTCGATCGAGAACCGCTCATACGATTCGACATCAACATGGACGCCGAATTGCCGCATGACGGCCAGCGTCATTTCGACGTACGGCACCGAAACCAAGGTCCCGGTGACGGTGATCTCCACGCGCTCTTCCGCAGCCGGGGCGGCCATCAACAGGGCGCTCAAAAATTGGCTGGAAATGTGGCCGGGGACTTTGACGGTGCCGCCGCGCAGCCGATGGGCCACGACGCGAACCGGTGGGCAGCCGGTCCCTTTGATCGAAGTGACGCTTGCTCCCAATTGATTCAACGCCGAAATCAAATCGGCGATGGGTCGCTCCTGCATGCGCGTTGAGCCGTCGAGGCGATACTCCCCGTTGCCCAGGCTGCAGAGTGCCGTCAGAAAGCGAATGCTCGTTCCGCTGTTTTCTAGCCACAAATCGGTGCTGCCGGACGGAACGTCGCCACCGCGGCCGCCGACGCTCACAATGGCCAAGTCGGGATCGTGCCGCACAGAAAAACCCAACCGCGCAAGGCTCTCCAGCATGACCTGCGTATCCTGGCTATCCAAGACCCCCGTCAATTCCGATCCCCCGTCGGCCAAAGCGGCGACAATCAACGCGCGGTTCGTGAGACTCTTCGAGCCGGGCGGACGCACCGTCCCCGAAATCGGACGGCTGACGGGCGAAATGGGAAGTGGGTCGGACATCATTGGAGAGTAGACGCTTGGTGCCTTGTCTGGGCAGACTCTGCGCGTTGCCTGCCGCTGGCTTTACGGGAGCAGGGCAACAATGGCCTCACGAGGCAAACAAGCTCGTATCGTATCGCGATCAATTCATCGCGGCTACGCAAAGACCGTTGCTGAAGGCAATTTCGAGGCGGTCCGGCTGCCTCAGCGCCCGCCGCACACCGTCGCAAACGATTCTGACCTTGCGGAGACAGTAAACGACGCATACGTCCTGATCGTCGTAAAATCGCGAAAATGGCCGGCGGCGGCGCAGCGCGGCTTTGCAAAACGGCGAATCAGGTTGTTATAACCGACGTTGATTCGACGCAACGACATTCGCCGCGAAGTCGTGCGCGGCGTGGTTACCGTTTCTCGCTTATCACGAAGTTGCCTCACGATCGACCGAGGCCCAGCAGGAGTTCACTCACCATGGCCTATTCATTACCGGACTTGCCGTATGACTACGCGGCGTTGGAACCGCATATCGACGCCCGCACGATGGAAATCCACCACACCAAACACCACCAAGCTTACATCAACAAGGTCAACGACGCTCTCGAAGGACATGCCGACTTGGCCGCGAAGTCGATTGAGGAATTGATGAGTGATTTGGCCGCCGTCCCCGAAGCCATCCGCGGCGCGGTCCGCAACAATGGCGGCGGGCACGCCAATCACTCGCTGTTCTGGACAATCATGAGCCCCAAAGGCGGCGGAGAGCCGAGCGGCGACTTGGCCGACGCCATCAACGCCGCTTGCGGCAGCTTCGACAAATTCAAGGAACAATTCAGCAACGCCGCCGCCACGCGGTTTGGCAGCGGTTGGGCCTGGCTGTCGGTCGACGGCGGCAAGCTGGTCGTCGAAAGCACCCCCAATCAAGATACGCCCCTCTCCGAGGGCCGCACGCCGATCCTCGGATTGGACGTCTGGGAGCATGCCTACTATCTCAATTACCAGAACCGCCGCCCCGATTACATCTCGGCGTTTTATAACGTAATCGATTGGGACGCCGTCGCCGCGCGATTCGCCGCTGCGAAATAGCGAGCCTCTCGTTGTGAGATGCGGACGCTCCGGACCGGCAACTCTTTGTCTCACAACTCAGAACAATAATTCTCCAGACGGGGAACGACGCGATCGGGCGACGTTCCCCGTCTTTTTATGCGCCCGCACATCTTGCCTAACCGATACAAAAGGGTGTTGTCTCTTTTTCATGCCGTGGGAGTAGCGAGTACGATGCGGGGTTTGCTGATACTGGGCGCTGCGCTGATTCTCGCTTCGGGCGGCTGCCGGTATTTCGACTTCCAATACGAGCCGACCGGCTTCAGCAGCACCGCGCACAAGTACGAAGTCGAAGAACGAATTCGACAATGGCACGCCCGCGAAGAGCAACAGAAAAGGCTCGCCGCGTTGCACAAAAAACTCGCAGACGCAGCTGAGGATAATCAAGATGGTCCGCGCACCGTCATTGTGCAAAAAGAGATGACCCGCGCCGCCGCCGTTCGCTAACGGTCGCCAACACAACAACGCCCCGTGTGTCGCCCCCACCGCTGGGGAGTCGGTTTCAATTGAGACGCCGCCCCCGTTCTGCGCATCCTTGTAACGTTTACAAGCCGTGTGAAAAAGTGCCAAAATCGGGTTGACCGTTTTTCAAGAATCACGAGAATGCCGACCACTCAAACACACCCGACGAGCCAGCATTTCGTGACAAGCAATACACCTCTTTCGGTCGGTTCACGACCAAACCTCGATTCAGCGCCGCGGCACCGAGCCGTCATCTCTCACGCACCGAATCGATTCCGTTCCTTTCGCGAACAACGATCAGACTGCCCGCCGCCGTTGCCGGCAACGCATCGATAGTTTAACCTTTTCTCACAGCTGCTGGCCGTCGGTTTTTTAAATCTTCAAATGTCTCCAGGTCGCGCGTCACTGACTGTCAGAAATCACGCGACCTGATCCGAGCGGAAAGGCAGGAGGCCTTTCGCATGTCACAACTCAACTCTCGATTTCCGATGGGAGTGACGCTGCGCCGACTGTTGTCGGGTGCCAGCTTCGTGGGTTGTGCGGACATCCGCGTGCACCGTGCCACTCACCGCAGCCTGGAGTGCGATACGGATTCCCTGTTCGCGGCGCTGCGGGGTCGCGACTTTGACGGACACCACTTCATCCGCGACGCGATTGACCACGGCGCCTCAGCCGTCCTCGTGGAATACCCCCAAACCGACGTCTCCGTCCCGCAGTGTGTCGTACGCAACACGCGGCAAGCCTATGCCCGCATCTGCAGCGCCCTGCACGGTGACCCCTCCCGGTGCCTCTCCGTCGTGGGGGTGACCGGTACCAACGGCAAGACGACCACCACGTGGCTGGTGCGGTCCATTCTCCAAGCGGCGGGGATCCAAACCGGCCTACTCGGGACCATCGAATACAACGACGCGATCCATGTTGAACCGTCAGCTTTGACCACGCCCGACTCCATAACGCTCGCCGAATGGCTCTCCTCGATGGTGTCGCACGGGACAACGCACGCCGCCATCGAAATGTCGAGCCATGCACTCGATCAGTTTCGCTGCGCCGGCACGCTGATCGACGCGGCGGTCATCACGAACATCACCCACGACCACCTGGATTATCACTTCGACTACGACGCCTACCGCGCCAGTAAACTGCACATCTTCGAACACCTCAAACCGGGCGGCGTCGCCGTGCTCAATGCCGACGATCCGGGCAGCATCTCGTGTGTGGCCCATGCCCCCGGCCAAGTCATCACCTTCGGGCTTCGCAACTCGGCCGACGTCTCGGCGACCTTGCTCAAACAGTCGACCCGCGGCACGGATTTCGTGTTAACGGCCGGAACTCAGCGGATCGACGTCCATACGCCGATGGTCGGCGAACACAACGTCATGAACTGTCTGGCTGCGGCGGCCGCCACGCTCTACGCGGGTATCTCCCTGCCGGACATCGCGGCCGGCATCGAAGCGCTCACCGACGTTCCGGGACGATTGGAACGCATCGACTGCGGGCAAACGTTTAACATTTTCGTCGACTACGCTCATACCGACGATGCCCTGCAGCGGGCCATCGCCGCCGCCAAGGCGATCACCGCCGGCCGCGTCATTTGCGTATTCGGCGCAGGCGGCGACCGAGACCGGACCAAGCGGCCGCTGTTGGGACGCGCCGGTGCGACTGCCGATCTGCCGGTCGTCACCAGCGACAACCCCCGCTCCGAACCCCCCGCACAAATCATCGACGAGATCTTAACCGGCATGCCCGGCGATACAGACCTGCACGTGGAAGTCGACCGAGCGGAAGCCATCCGTTGGGCGCTCGCCGCCGCCGGCCCGCAGGACACCGTGCTGGTCGCCGGCAAAGGACACGAAACCGAACAAGTCATCGGCAAACAGCGATTGCACTTCGACGACCGCGACGTCATTCGCCGCATGGTCGTCGACATCCTCGACAACTCAAACGACATCTCTGACGCACACTTCGCCGCACGTCGCAAGAACGTCGGCCAAATCGTATAACCCCTCCCCTCTCACATACGGCAACAGAAAATTCCCCTCGTGGAAGGTCCGGACGGCGCGTCCCGGGCGACAACGTACGACATACTTCTTCGACAATGACGGTAAGCCAAAAGGAGTACATCGGCTCAATCATAGCCACGGTACGGACCGCGGCTTCGGGAATAGCATCGGTGTAACGTCAACATGGATCCCATCCACATCTCGGATCTCTTGGTTGCGACCGGAGGCGGCCTAGCCGGCGGGCTGGACCGCGATGCGGTATTCAATCGGGTGGTCATCGACTCGCGGAGGGTCGAGCCGGGAGATGTGTTTTGGGCGTTGGCAGGAACCGAGCGGGACGGACACGACTACGTACGGGACGCCTGTCACCGGGGCGCGGCGTTCTGCGTCGTGAATGCAAAACATGACAACTGGAGCGGGCCGGTGGTCACGGTCGACGAGACCGGAGCCGCCCTCACCCGGTTCGCCCGCTGGTATCGGGAACAATTAGAGCCGCTGGTCATAGGTGTGACCGGCAGCGTCGGGAAAACGACAACACGGGAAATGATTCATGCGGCGCTCAGCGCCGAGCACCGCGGCACCCGCAGTATTGCCAACTACAACAACGAAATCGGCCTGCCGCTGAGCTTATTGCAACTGGAGAAATCACACGATTACGCGGTCTTAGAAATGGGCGCCTGCCGCCGGGGCGATATTCAGGCCCTGTGCGACGTCGCTCACCCGGAAGTCGGCGTGATTACCGAAATCGCCCCGGCACACATCGAAAAATTCGGCGGCATTCAGGAGATCATCAAAACCAAATCAGAATTACTCAGTGCCCTTCCGGCACACGGCTTTGCGGTCGTCAACGGGGACTGCCCGCACGCCCGCACCGCCGCCGCAGTCGCCCCTTGCCCGGTGATCTTCGTCGGTGAGTCGGAAGAAAATCACATACAAGCCACCCACGTCCGTGCGGGTCAGCATCAACTCAGTTTCACAGTCTGGGGCTTTGAATACCACATCCCCGTCAGCGGACGGCACAACCTGACCGCCGCCTTGTGTGCGGTGGCTGTTGCGACGGAAGTCGGAATGCCGGCCGAGCGGATTGCCGAAGGCCTACAACAATTCACCCCTCCCGAGGGACGCTGCCAAATCAAGCGGATCGGACCTTGGACCATTATTGACGACTCCTACAACGCCAATCCGGCATCGATGCGGGCCGCCTGCCAGCTGATGACCGCTTGGCAAACCGGAAACAAAAAAATCGCCATCGTCGGCGACATGTTGGAACTGGGCCGTGAGGCCCGACACTATCACCGCGAATTGGGAAAACAAATCGCACAGGCCGACATCGACTGTCTGTTGGCACACGGAGATCACGCCCACGACGTCATTGCGGGCGCCTACGAGGCCGGTATGGATGTCCACCAGATGGCAGTCTGCCCGTTATTTGAATCATTGTTAATGAACCTGGATTGCTGGCTGGAGCCGGGCGACGTCCTGCTCATCAAAGGCTCGCGCTCGACACGCATGGAACGCGTGATCGACTGGGCCAATCAGCAACGAGAACACATCGATCACCTCGACGAAGTGCGCGTCTTGGCATGACGTCACCAGTCTCTCAATAAGAAAACAAATCAGACACCACCCCGAACAAGAGTTGAACCAAAACGATAGTTCCGCTGCGTGCTGAGGATTTGCGGGGATCTAAGCACTGCTCAAATATTTTGGGTAGGAGCGTGAATGGCAAGTGGATCAAGTGATTACTGGGTCAATCACTCCATCTGCCGCTTCGCAACGGAATCTATCTGACCGGGCGCCGAGGTGGGGACTTCGGCGCCCGGCACTTACAACGGCTTTCAATTCCCGGACACAACGGGTTTTGAAATCGCTCCGGCAGCGTGGAGAAGAATCTGCGTGACGGCGGGAAGCGCCTGCCGCTTGCTTCTCCGAATTGAAAACTTGTACTTTAAATACGGAAACTTCGGCAGCGCGTCCGCCGGTTCCGCGATGGCGACACTCGCATGCTCGTCTGGCTTCTCGATCATTTTGCTCCGCTGTTGGAGAAAATCGAAATCTTCGCCTCCGGCGATTCGCGCGTCTTTCTCACCGCGCGGACAGCGCTGGCGAGCCTGACCGCGTTTCTGCTGGCAATTCTGCTGGGACCGACCGCCATTCGCTGGCTGAAGTCCCGCTTTCGCGAACGCGTCGTCAGCGGCTCTCCCCGCCTGAACGAGATCCGGGCGGCCAAGAACGCCACTCCCACCATGGGCGGACTATTCATCATGACCGCCGTGGTCATCTCGATTGCCATGTGGGGCAATCTCCACAGTCCGTTCGTGCTGATTGCCCTGTTCGTACTTATCGGCTTCGGGGTGCTGGGGGCGGTCGACGACTGGATCAAACTCAAAGGAGAGCGAAACGGCCTGCGCATCAAGGAAAAGTTCATCGTCCAACTTGCGCTGGCCGGCATCGCTGCGGTGCTGCTGTATCTGCACCACCGGACGGTGCCTCACGGCTTGCAGTTGTTTTGGCCGTTCGGCGAGCGGAGCCTCTCCCTCGGTCTGCTGTTCATTCTGTGGAGCAGCTTCGTATTGGTCGGCAGTTCCAACGCCGTGAATCTCACCGACGGCCTCGACGGCTTGGCCTGCGGCTGCGTGGTATTCGCCGGGGCGGCATTCATCGCGCTGTGCTATGTCTGCGGACACCGCGTGATGGCCGACTACGTCAGCGTCCCGCACATCGCCGGCGCAGGCGAGATGAGCGTCGTCTTGGGTGCCTTAGTTGGGGCCGTAATGGGATTTTTGTGGTTCAACTGTTACCCCGCTCAAGTCTTCATGGGGGACACCGGCTCGCTGCCGATGGGCGCGCTGTTGGGACTGGCCGCAATCGTCATTCGCCAGGAACTGTTGTTGGTCATCGTGGGGGGCGTGTTCGTCATCGAAACCCTCAGCGTGATCACGCAGGTCGGCTGGTTTCGCATGACCGGCCGGCGGCTAATCGCCTGCAGTCCGCTGCACAACCACTTCCTGTTCCGCGGCCAACACGAGATGAAAATCGTCGTCCGCTTCTGGATCAGCTCGGCGCTCTTGGCCATCATCGCCGTCGCCAGCCTCAAGATCCATTGACGCCCGCAAAATGCGCACGATTCATCCAACCGGACGCCCGGAATTGACTCTTGCCGCGAATATCTGATCCGCCCAACGGGTTACTGAAACCTACCGCTCCGGTTGCCGCAAACCAAGTGAGCGCCGCCGGGCGCAGGCGCCGATGATGACAGAAGCGTCGCCTTCCCTAAATCGGGTGCCGCTGGCGGCTCGTCCGCCGGTGCAATCGCGCAACCGGCCCGCGGCGACAAGCTTCGCAGTCCCTCATGGAAAAATCGCCCCCGTGAAGAACGATCGCGGATTCTTTCTGGCCATGGTCTCGATGCTGCTCGCCCTGGGCGTGCTGATGGTGCATAGCGCCAGCATGACGTCGCATCCCAGTCAATCCGAACAGATTTATCTCTCGCGGCATATGCTGTTTTTGACCGTTGGCATCGCCGCCGGATTTGTCGTTTCGATGCTCCCCGCTCAACTCATCGAACGCGCCGCTCCCTATTTCTTCGGCCTCGTGATCGGCCTGTTAGTGCTCGTGGTGATTCCCGCTATGGGAACCGAAGTCAACGGTGCCCGGCGCTGGCTGCGGCTGGGATCGGTCACAATCCAACCTGCGGAACTGGCGAAACTGGCGCTCCCCTTGTTCCTCGCCCGCTTGATGATTCACCTAAGATCGCAGAACCGGCGGTGGGGCAGGGGACTGATGCTCCCCTGCCTGCCCGCGGCTGTCGTGGTCCCGCTGGTCATGTGCCAGCCCGATTTGGGAACAGCCCTGTTTCTGGCTGCCGGCTGCGGCATCTTGCTGTTTATTGCTCGTTGGCCGCTGCGGAACTTTGCCCTGATGGCCGCAGCCACAATTCCCGGCCTCGCCTATCTCGTCGTCCATCGCCCCTACCAATTGCAGCGGATCACCGGTTTCGTCGCCGCTTGGACCGATCCCAGTTCCGCTCCCTATCAATTGAAGCAATCGCTGCTGACGCTCGGAGCCGGCGGGCTGCAGGGTGCCGGGCTGGGCCGCGGCTGGCAAAAATTGAGCTTCCTGCCGGAGGCGAACACCGATTTTGTCTTCGCCGTCATCGGTGAAGAACTCGGCTTGATCGGCACGCTCGTCGTGGTCGCGTTGTGGATCGGCCTCTACGCGTTCGGATTGCGACTCTTCGCCCACCAGGACCGAGACTCCTTCGCCTATCTGGCCGGCGTGACGCTGCTGACACAGATCGTTTTACAGGCGGCGATCAACGTCGCTGTCGTCACCGCCATGGTCCCTCCCAAGGGAATCCCGCATCCCCTGATGAGCTACGGCGGCAGCAACCTGGTGACCACGCTCATGGCGATCGGATTATTGGTCAGCTTCTCCCGCACTCCAGCGACGGCGATTGCGGTCTCCGAAAAGAATGAAACGGACTTCGCACGACCGCCGGCACGTGCAGCATAAGCGCGCCGGGTGCGATTGGCTGCCTGCCCAGCAGTGCTTTGCGTCAGGCCGACTCGCCCAAGGGAATCAGCTTAGGCACCGGTAGGCGAATCCCCACGACCCCGCCATGCTGTTGCGCCAGCTTGCGAAAGTTGCTTCGCAGAAACCGGTAATGCGATTCTGGGGGATTCTGTCTCAGGTAGCGGTCCACCATTTGACCGCACAGCGCGTCGTATTCCTTCTGGCTGTGCGAATGCACGTGGTAGCGGCCGGCGTGCCGGCGGATATCGCCGTCAAAGTGCGGGCTGATGTGGTGCAATTCGTGGACGATCGTGATCATCTTCTCACGAAAGTCGTGGTCCAAAAACCGCGGCAGATAGAACGTGAGAATATAGAGAAACTCATTCTCGCCGCTGTGGTCGTACAGCCGTTGCACCGTCCATTGCCGTCCATAGCGCGAGGTTGTCAGCGAGCCTCCCTCGAACCGCATGGGGGTCAGTTTGGCCTGCAGGCCGTAAGGCACGCGGCGGCGGGCCTGCGCGAACGTGACGGCCACCTGATCCATCCGCACGTGTGCGAAGTCGTCGAGCCGCTCCACGATATCGCGACACAGCCGGTCCATGGCCGTACTGAAATCGAATCCGCTGTTTGCCATGCTTGTTGAGAATCCTTTCTCAACCGGGCGGCTCGGCAGGACCATCCGTTTCGCGAGCCGAATGCTATTCCTCAGCCTTTTTCTCATCGTCCGCCGGTTCCTCGCCGGCGGAGGCCTCGGGGGATTCCGCCTCGGTCTGAGCAGTTTCCTCGCCGGCGGCCGATTCGTCAACCGCGGTTTCTTCGTCAGTCGCGGCTTCCTCTTCGCCGGCCGCTTCGTCGTCCTCCACGACCATCGGGGCGGCGCTCCGCTTCGTGGCAACGCGGTCCCGTTCGCCGACGAATTCGATCAGCGCTTGTTCCCCGGCATCACCCAAGCGGACGTCGGCCAGCCGGACCACGCGGGTGTATCCCCCTGGGCGATCCTGGTACCGTTCGGCCAAATCGGAAAACAGAATGTCGACCGCATCTTTATCGCGCAGCAGCGCAAATGCACGGCGGCGGTAGGCGACGGCGGGAGCGATCGCCTGATTCCACTTGTTCCACTCCTCCGACTTGCGCCAACTTTTGTATGCTTCGGAATTACGATCGGCAGAGGTCTCGAACTCGGCGGCCCGTTCAGTGTGAACCAACGATTTGCGGGCCATCGTCACCAACCGCTCGACGAACGGGCGGAGTTCTTTGGCCTTGGCCACGGTGGTCACAATCCGGCCGGGAACCTTGGGCGCCTGCGGATCGTCCTCATCGACGCGCACCGAACAGATCAGGCTGCTGGCCATGTTGCGGAACATCGCGCGGCGGTGGGATGCATTGCGGCCGAGCTTGCGGCCTCTCATTCGGTGACGCATGGGACTCTCTTCGCTGATAAATCTTTTGTTTCAAAGCGAGATCCGGCGACGTGTCACAAAGCGTGAACTCGCCCCATTTCCAGAATTTGATATTTCGATCGGATCGGAACCGACTACATGCCCGCAGGCATGCCCGGTGTCCCTTGCGGAACGCGCATCCCCAGTCGCAAGTTGATGGCATCCAGCCGTTCGCGGACCTCGGTCAAAGTCGTCTCG
This sequence comes from uncultured Planctomycetaceae bacterium, assembly GCA_937952455.1. Lineage (GTDB taxonomy): Bacteria > Planctomycetota > Planctomycetia > Planctomycetales > Planctomycetaceae > Symmachiella. The sequence continues at coordinate 5,292 of CALFYU010000381.1, read as the reverse complement.
CCGAAGTTGCGTACCTGCAGCAACTGGTCCTCGGTTCGGGAAACGAGGTCCCGCACCGTGTTGATCCCTTCGGACTCCAGGCAGTTTGTCGCCCGTACCGACAGATTCAATTCGGCCAGCGACTGGTTCAGTTTTTCTTCCAGTTCGGTATCGACAGGAGCGTAGCCGGTAGCTTCCATCATCTGTTTCAAGTTGGCATCGGGCGGCAATTCGGGGCCCGGTTCGCGATAGGTCACGAACGGGTTGAGATGCTTGCGGAGAATCTTCGCCGCTTCCACCAGCGCCATCTCCGGCGTGACGGTGCCGTCGGTCCAGATTTCCAAAATTAGCTTGTCGTAGTTCGTCTTTTGGCCGACGCGGGTGTCTTCAATCTTATACCGGACCCGCAGCACCGGTGAATACAACGCATCCAGCGGGATCACACCGACCTCGGTCTCCATGTCGTACTGTTCGCTGGCGGAGACGTAGCCTCGGCCGGTTTGCGCCGTCAATTCCATCACCAGCGGCACGTCGTCCGGCATGGTGGCAATGACCAGACCTGTGTTGATCACCCCCGACGTCTCGTCGGTAATGATGTCGGCACCGGTCACCACGCCCCGCTCGTGACGCTCGATGCGGAGCGTCTTTGTGTCGCCCGAGTGATTCTTGATCACCAGCGATTTGAGGTTCAACACCACGTCCGTCACATCTTCGACGACGCCGGGAATTGTCGTGAACTCGTGCTGCACGCCCTGGATTTTGACTTTGGTCAGCGCAGCCCCTTCCAGGCTGGACAACAGAATCCGCCGCAGGCTGTTGCCAATCGTGACGCCGAAACCCCGCTCGAACGGTTCGGCCGTAAATCTTCCGTAAGTCGGGCTGGCCACATCCAAGTCGGGACTGACCTTGCTCGGTAGCTCCAAACCACGCCAACGAATTCGCATCGGGTACTCTCCAACAATTCTAATGACAAGGCGAAATTCCGCCGGTCACAAAATCTCACGAAACCTGTCGCCCATCGCCGCACGGGGCGTTTCACCGGCCGGCTCCCGCGCTGAGCCGCGCATCCAAGACGTCACACGCGGCGGCGCTTGGGGGGACGGCAGCCGTTGTGGGGCAGGGGGGTCACGTCTTCGATGGCCTTGATGGTCAAGCCGGACGATTGCAGGCCGGTAATCGCGCTCTCCCGGCCCGAACCGGGCCCTTTGACCCGCACTTCAATTTCCTTCACGCCGAATTTTGCGGCGCGCTCCGCACACGTTTCGGCGGCGCGCTGCGCCGCGAACGGGGTGCTCTTGCGGCTCCCTTTGAACCCGCTCGTTCCGGCGGTCGCCCAACACAGCACATCACCGTTGACGTCGGTCACCGTCACCGTCGTGTTGTTGAAAGTCGCCTTAATGTGCGCAATGGCACGCGTCACGTTGCGTCGCACCTTGCGTCGTTTCGACTTGGCCAATTCGAATTCTCCTTCGGAATGCGTTCCGGAAAATGTCTCTTGCTGTCTTCTGCTTGGAAATATTGCCCCGCGCGAGCGGACGATGCCGGCGTTAGTGCCGCATGTCCTTGACGCCCTTCTTGCCCGCCACGGTCTTCCGCACGCCTTTGCGCGTCCGGGCGTTGGTCTTCGTCCGTTGTCCCCGTGCCGGCAATCCGCGGCGATGTCGCAATCCCCGGTAACAACCAATATCCCGCAACCGGGCGATGTCCTGTTGGACCTTGCGGCGCAACTGGCCTTCCGTCAGGTAGTCCTTTTCCAACAGATGCGCGATCCGCGTGATGTCGTCCTCGGTCAGGTCCTTCGCCTTGGCGTGCAGATCCAGTCCGAGCGTGTAACAGATGTTGATCGCCGATGTCTGCCCGACCCCGTACAAATAGGTCAGCGAAATATACACCGGCTTGTCGTTAGGGATGTCAACGCCCTGAATACGAGGCATAAGACCACAACTCCATTGCGCGATTCGAAGATCACGCAGATTACAAGTAGTTTCAAAACCCTCTGATGCGTCACGCTGACGCTTTCAGGAAAGGTTCTTTTACAAGCACAACCGGGTTTTGAAACTGGTTCTAGTGCTTTATGTTCAACACGCGGCGAATCGACCGCGCGATTCGTCACCACAATACGGACCGGCCCTGGTCTCAACCCTGACGCTGCTTGTGCCGCGGGTTGGACGAACAGATCACATAGACCTTGCCCTTGCGGCGCACGATCTTACAATTTTCACAGATGCGTTTGACGCTGGCACGAACTTTCATGGCTCCAACCCAATCTCCTGACACTCAACAATTATTCGACAACTGCGAAATCACCGACCGCAAAAAACACCGGATTTATCCGGGACGTCGCCCCTCTGTATTGACATGTTGAAGCACAGTCGGTGAGAACGCCCTTTTGAGCGTGCGACCCGTCTCGATGAACCGTCAGTCCATAGCGGCGGCGCTGCCAGCTTAAGGTCAACACGTTCAGCGACTCCGTCAGTCCGCCGAGGAGTGATGTGGCCTGTTTGCGATAGAGTGACCCGGATTATAAGCACGCCCTTAGGCGGCAAACAAGTAATACGACACACTTTTCAACGAATTTGGGGCGACCCGTCCTCCGCGGCCAAGCGAAAAACTGCGGTTCGCCGATTCTCCGGCCTCCAAGCCCGCTCCTTTCAATCGCATCGCGACTTTCCCCTTTTTACGTCAGGGAATGGTCAAAATCCGTACCCCCTCCGGGGTCAACGCGATCGTATGTTCATAGTGGACACTCGGCCGACCGTCCGCCGTGACAATTGTCCAGTGATCCTCCGTCAAACGAACTTCAGCTGTCCCGGCATTCAGCATCGGCTCGACCGCCAACACCAGCCCCGGCGACATGGGAAAATCGTGTTCCGCCAGGTCCGGACTGACAAAATTGGGAACCTGGGGGTCTTCGTGCATCTGCCGGCCAATCCCATGCCCCACGAGTTCCTGGACAATGGAATATCCTGACTCCACCGCCAGCGCCTCCATCACCTGAGCAACCCCCGCCCAGGTCTGTTGCCGCTCCATCTCCCGAATCGCCGCCGCCAGGCTTGATTGGCCGGCCGCCATCAATCTTTGTTTCTCTTCGTCGATGCGCCCCACGGCGTAGGTCCAGGCGGCGTCACCGCACCATCCGTTCAGCCGGCACCCGGTGTCGACACTCACCAGATCCCCTTCCCGCAGTATCCGGTCCGACGGGATTCCGTGAACCACTTCTTCATTCACCGAGACACAAGTAGCCGCCGGAAAGGGAACCTTCCCCGGAACCCCCTTAAACAGCGGCGTGGCCCCACGCTTTTGGAAAACTCCTTCGACGACGTCGTCAATTTCCCGGGTCGACACACCGGGAGCGACGATCTCCCGAACCGCCTGATGCGCCTCGGCCACCAAACGCCCCGCCTCGCGCATCAACTCAATTTCAGCCGGGCTTTTTAGTACGATCACCGAAGGGCCAACCTATGGCAGTGCCGAATGTCGCGATTGATCGGAAGCGGTCGTTCACTCACAAGGCCGCGGCATCAAGCCGTGAAAGCGGACGCTCAATGGGCGAGTTTACGGCCACAACGGGCACCGCCAACCGTTTCGGCACGGACTCTAACTCCGCGCGTCATCCGACTCCAACAGCCCGGAGTAATTTCGCATCACCAGGTGGCTGTCGATTTTTTGGACCAAGTCCAAGGCCACCGAGACCACGATCAGCAACCCGGTGCCGCCGAAGAAACTGGCCACCATAAAGTCGATCCCCATCACCGAAGCGATGACCGTCGGAATCACCGCCACCACCGCCAAGAACGCGGCGCCGACGTAGGTGATCCGTACCATGACTTTTTCCAGATAGTCGGCGGTCCGCTTACCCGGGCGATACCCGGGAATGAAACTGCCATAGTCCTTCAGGTTGTCCGCCATGTCCTTGGGATTGAACGTGATGGCGGTCCAGAAATAGCAGAAGAAGTAGATCAGTGCGACATAGCTGATGTTGTACAGAAATCCCCGTCCCGTCCCACCGAACGCGGACGCGAGGTCGGACCAGATTACCGAGTCGAACCACTTGTCCAATTGGCCGAATACGATCATCGGAATCATCAACAGACTCGACGCAAAGATGATCGGCATCACGCCCGCTTGGTTGACCCGCAGCGGCAGGAATTGTCGTTGACCGCCGTACACGCGGCGTCCCCGCACGTGCTTGGCGCTTTGCGTCGGGATCTTGCGCTGTCCTTGGGTCATGAATACCACCGAGCCCACGACGAGTACGAACAGTATCGCTAACACCAACAGCTTCTCAATCCCCGAATCGGTGCCGATCGCGACGCCGTTTTGCAGCGCCGGCCGCAGCAGCTTGATGGCCGCATCGGGCATGCGGGCCAAAATACCCGCCATAATCAACAGGCTGATCCCGTTGCCGATGCCGTATTCGTCGATCTGTTCGCCGATCCACATCAAAAAGATCGTGCCCGCCGTCATGGTGATCGTGGCCACCATATGGCCGAAGAAGTTGTTATAAGCCGGGATGATTGTATCCCAGCCCGCGATCGTCTGGATCCAGAAATAACTCTGAATCAAACACAACACCACGGTAGCGTAACGCGTATATTCGTTGATCTTCTTGCGGCCCGATTCCCCTTCCTTTTGCAGTTTCTCCAGTGGCGGATAAACGCTGCCCATCAGCTGGAAAATAATCGACGCCGAAATATAAGGCATGATTCCCAGACCAAAGATCGTGCTCATGCCGATGTTGGAGGCGGAAAAGAGCTGGACGATTTGCAGCGCCTGTCCCAGACCTCCACCGGAGGCGAGGTTTTCCATCGTCTCGGCCAGTTTGTGCTGATCGACGATCGGAAGCGGCACCCAGAAACCCATCCGATAGACCGCCAGCAGCGTCGCCGTCAGCACGATCTTCCGACGCAACTCCGGGATTCTGAAGACTGTCAGCAGTTTTTCGAACATCGTTTCCGATTCCTCTCCGAGGAATAATTGTGTCAAACGTCGCCGCAGTCTGATGGGTCGCCGGGGCGGTCGTCAAGGGTGACGCGAGTCTGCATGTCAGAGCGCTCCTGGCCACCATTTGCTCCAGCAACGCGTGTCAGCCGCGGAAGCCAAACGGCGACGCAACCTCCGGCGTCGGTGAACTTTAGTACGATCTGCCCCCGGGGGGAAGCCCAGATCGACGCTGAAAACCGGACACAAGCCCAACCATGCCTTTTCGCCGAATCAAGCGTGAATGATCTCGATCGTGCCGCCGGCGGCCATGTGGAGCACGACGCGCGCGCCCTCGCGAACATCGGCCCCGAGCTCGGCAGCGTGGCGGAG
>CALFYU010000380.1 GCA_937952455.1 uncultured Planctomycetaceae bacterium | reverse complement strand
GCACTCCTTGATCGCCTCGTCGACCTGTTTCTCTTCGATGTTGGCGTGAAACGTGTCGTACATCATCCGCAGATTGGGATGGTCGACCTCGCGAATGTACCGCGCGCAATTGGCGGCGCTGTTGAGCAGGTAGCATTCAAACCGGTTCAGATATTCCAGACCGAGCATCACGTCGGCCGCCTGAGCGTGATCGGCGGCACGGCCCAGCGTCTCCTGCGACCATTTGAGTTCATCGGCCGTGGGACCATTGCCGCTGAATTCGCCGATCGCTGAGTGATACGGCCCGCACAATAGCTTCGCCCCCAGCGCGGCGCAGATATCAATCACCGCCGTGATGTGGTCCAAACCGGCCTGCCGGATGGCCGCGTCGGGGGACGCCGGATTGCTTTCCGCTGAACAGACGGTGACGGCCGTCCGCTCCAGTCCCAATTCGTCGCAGTGAGCACCCAGCGCGCGATACGTCTCCACGTTCATGTCGAACACCGGAATCTCGACGCCGTCATAGCCCATCGCCTTCAATTTCTCGAGCGTGCCGTAATGGTCTGCGCCGACGTTCGTCGTCCAGAGCAACATGTTCATGCCGTATTTCATCGGGGAGCATCCTTTGTGCGGGGTGGAATCGGTGTCAAAATCAAGTCGTCAATCCGGTCGCGGACAATGATCCGCGCTTCATCCAAAACGGCCGCCGTCTCCGGCGGGAGAGGTTGTAGTTTGACGCGCCGCATCACTTGATTCAAGCGATACAACAACCGCTCGCTTTCCAAATAGTCCCACAAAAACGCCTCGCGCGTGAATAAGGGCAGCAAGCCCGCCAGACGCTGGGTTTGGTTCTTGGCCATCTCGTTGACGCATTGTTGCACCAGGTGGGGATCGACGGAATCCAGGGCGGTATAGTAAGCCCGCAGCAATTCCGGCCGCCGGTCAATGAGGACGGCGTCCATCAGCAATTCCGTGACAATGTGCGCCAAAAACCCGGGCCGGAATCCGTCATGCGGGTGTAGCAATCGGCGGAACAGCAACAACAGCTCGCCGCTGACGTCATAAAACGCCGGCAGGCGATGAAAGCGGTCGTCGTCTTCCATATGCTGCAGCACGCCGGCGGCGAACTCCGCACGCGGGTCCCCTGCCCCGTCCGCAAAGGGCCGCACATACCGAGGCCGCAACCGCACACTGCGATCGGCCACCGACAACCAATCGGGCGCCGCCGTCCCGGCCAGGAAATACGGCCGGTCGAGATGAGCGATACCGTGGGCGAAATAGTTCACGCTACTGAAGGCCTCTCTGAGTAGGAAGTGGCGGCGAATGTATTTTCGCAGGTGGCTGAGAATTGCGAAAGAGGGCGTGATATTCGCCCGAGTTTCTCGTCTCACGTATTGAGACAGTGAAGGAAGGTATACGGTCATCCCCAAGGTGCTCAAATGGCGAAATCGAGTGATCGACGATTAAATTCGAGCTGGCAACAACGCTGGTTGCTTGCGCTGGCTTTTTGCGGGGTTGTCGTTACAGCGGCTGCGTGTTATTTGGTTCCGATTTCGCGTGAACGCGAAGCGATCGCGGCTCTGCGGGCGCACGGAATAATCGTCGAAACGGAAGCGCGGCAGCCAACATGGCTATGGAGTCGAACAGGCGAGGAGTGGGAAACTGCCAAGTTTGCCACGGACCCTCACTCGTGTTGTTTAGGGCCTTGCCTGCCGATGCCGCAAATTACAGATGATCAGCTCGATTTGATTGGCGACCTGCCACAACTCGAAGCACTGTATCTGATCATTCCTCTGGTCAGCGAAGACGGTCTCCAGAATATCGGTCACCTCAGAAACCTTCAGACACTCTCGCTCACGGATCTGGCGTTCGCTGACGACTGGATTCCTCGGCTGCGCGAATTAGAGAATCTGCGAGTCCTTGGCATCGAGTCACGAGGACTAAAGGATGCCCCGTTCATTCAGGCCATCAGCCACATGAAAGAATTAGAGTCATTGCGTCTAAACCGTGTTGTCTTCAATGATGAGACCGTAAAGATTCTGGCCGGGATGCCGAACCTGACGGAGTTAAACCTAGACGAACCGGTGATTTGCCAATCTGGTCTAGACGCAATCGGTCAGCTTTCAAGAGTCAAATTCTGGTCGGTGTTGTTGCATGGTGCCAATGTGAACGAGACCGACATGGTCGCGATCACGCAGATGACCTCTTTGAATTATTTGGCATTGTACGGTACAAACATTGGCGACGAAGGCTTGAAACGCGTCGGCAGGTTGAAAGACCTACAAAAACTTGTGGTATATGACAATAAGGTCACCTCGAGAGGAATTGCTGAGTTAGAACGCACTTTGCCTGATTGCGAGATTTGCTTTGACTTTGAAAAACTGGCCGACACCCATCCAATTGACGCCCTGAATGTCGGTGAACAAATCGATGCAGCGGAGCCCTGCGAGTTGTGGAGTTGTCGAGAAGTTTCTCCCACCTGACCTCATGTTTTCGTATTGCCATCGCCCCGGATGTTATTGACATCCCAGCAGTGGGGAAGGGGTGTTTGTGAGAATATTATTGTTGTGTTGCGGAGTCTTCGGCTGTCTGCAAGCTGGGAGAATTCTAGCAGCCGACCTGCCGCAGCCGTTGCCGCCACGGTCCGACGGGCGCGTGTTGCACGTCGATTTTGAAAACTACACCGACGGCGTCGTGCAGCCGCTCAATGCCGGCGTGCGGTGGTTGGGCGATCCGTTTTCCGGCAGGAAACAGGGCGAGGTCGATATCACCCGCGAGGATGCCTTTGGCGGACGCCGTGCGGCCCATCTGTTCTCGCGCAGGGCCGATGAAATCGCCCGCGTGCGGCTGCAACCACGGTATGACGCCCCCGTGCTCGACGGCGACACGGTGAGCGAGTTCGTCTTTCGCGGCCATAGCGGAGCCGTGATGGACGACTTTGTCATTTGGTCCGCCCGCGACGGCGACGGACGCCGCGGCGGAGTCACCCTATTCGCCGTAGCGGATAACCAGCCGGGGACGTTTCGGATCGATGTCCTGCATGCCGAATCTCCGGAGTCGGCCGAATCAAAGCGATCAACGGGTGTCGTCAGCGCTGTCGCTGCAAACCAGTGGATGCGCGTGATCCAATTCCGCCGGCGCGACGCTGGTCTGGTGGCGCTCTGGATCGGCCTACCGGGCGAGGAAAAACTGATCGGCGAATTTGCCGACCTCAATGCGGATGCCCATGCGGTCCGCATCGAGGTGGGGGACACGTCAAATGACACAATTCGCGGCGGAGGGGATTGGGATGACGTGCGCGTCGGCGGTCTCATTGCCGAAGGGGGGACCGTCGCAAATCCTGAACCTCCGCTGCGCGACGTGGGCAAAGAAGTCACTCCCGTCGTCACGCCGATTCCCTTGGGGCGGGCGAAACAACTCTTTGTCGACGATACCGTCATCGCCGCGCAACAAGGTCTGCGGCGCGAAATGCACGCTGTAAAGAAACACGGAAAGAATCCGCTGATCGTCCCCGACCATCCCTGGGAGGGACAGTGCGTGCTGCTCTACGGCGGCGTCGTGCGCGACCCTGACACGCAGCGGTTTCGTATGTGGTATCTGGCTTGGGGCAAACAGATCGGCCAACCGTCGTTCATCTGCTATGCCGAGTCAGCTGACGGCCTGACGTGGGAAAAACCGGAGATGAACCTGCGGGAGTTCCGCGACTCCAAGGCGAACAACATCGTGCTGCCTGGCTGGAGCCAGACGTCGGTGCTGTTTGACCCGACCGATCCCGATCCCGCGCGGCGGTACAAAGCCCTGTTGCGCTTAAACGGCATGCGGGGATTCACTTCGCCCGACGGCCTGAACTGGACCGACATCGGCGTGTTGATCGATCAGGCGTATGATAGTACGACTTTGCACTGGGATCCGGTTGAGAAGCAGTGGGTGGCCATGGTGAAGATTTTTAAGGACGGCAAACGGGCCCGCGGCTACGCGACCAGCCGCGATTTCTTGCATTGGACCGACACGTATTTCATGTCGTCGGCCGATGACCAGGACGCGTCCGACGATCAGATGTATGCGATGGCCATGATTTACTACGAAACCGTCTATCTCGGCCTGTTGCGGATGTACCACACCGATTCGGACGTAGTCGACATCCAACTGGCGACCAGCCGCAACGGCATGCATTGGGAGCGGCCCACCCGCGAACCCTTTATCCCTACTGGACCTACGAGGGAAGATTGGGATTACGGCAACAATTCGGTCCCCGCCACACCGCCGATTCGCGTAGGGGACGAGCTATGGTTTTATTACGCGGGGCGCAGCACGCTGCACAACGAGAGCCCCAACGACGGCGCGATCGGCCTGGCGACACTCCGCGTCGACGGCTTCGCCTCGATGACGGCCGATGCGCAGGGGACGCTGACAACCAAACTGCTGAGCTATGATGGTGGAAAACTCTGCCTCAACGCCGACGCGTCCGCCGGTTCGATCCGCGTGGAGTTGCTCAGCGGCGACAAAGTCGTGAAGTCGAAACCGATTCAGAGCGACGCTGTCCGCCATGTCATCGAGTGGGATTCCAATCAGCCCGTCCCTGGCGGCAAAATCCGTTTGCGTTTCCACCTCGATCGCGCCAAGTTGTACGCCTTCTGGGTGGAGTAGAATCCAGGCGACTAGATTCACATTGTCGCGGCAAACCACAGCGCGTTATGCTCAGCGGTGGTCACGGCCCACTGAAACTGTCTGTTTGCCGAGGTGCTCGCATGCCGGAATCGAATGAACCGCCGGGCCGCGTCCTGGAGGGACGATTCGGGTCAACTGAGAGGCGGCCTTACGTATGTTTCCACTCCGATGTCACCACTTTCCTATATCGGTCATTTTTCCGTCTGCTTTAGTTTCTCGATTAACTCGCGCTCAAACGCTTTCCCTGTGTTCATTGCTTCATTCGGGTCGCCACCCAGGGGCAGGTGAAATTCATCGGCCAAAGGGGAGAAGAGCTCCGGGTCTGCAAAAACAAACGAAGCTGTTTGGCCGTCTGTAGCCAGTGCGACGAAGCGTTGCTTGCGTTGTGCATCCGCAAGCGCGCGATTAATCATAGAAACTGTCCGTTCAACGTCGTACCAATCACCGAAATTGCGAAGCCGCCCGCTATATAGCTTTCCTTCGTAAACGAAACGGAGCGTGTATTCGGCGTCAAAGTCATCTTCGTTACGCTGGTGAAATTGCTCGCTGATTGCGGTTGGCATAAAGACGCCACGACTTTGGGTCGAAAATTCAGCAACCAATTCGTCGTGCCGGCAGGGGAGCATTCCCGTCTCCGCATCAAACCAGACGACAAGGTTTGCAGCAGATAAGACGTCGAGCAATCCCGGCACATCCCCTTTTTCGTGTTCGTCTCTGGCTTTCAGTTTTTGAAGTGCTAATTCTGCGGTGGCTTCATCGATCAGTCCTGCGGTGACAACCCGGCTCGTAGTCTGTTCGACGTTGATACCGTACTGCGCCAAGAATCTGAAGAGTGACGCGCGGGAGGTGGGATCGAGGCCATCAACCAATGTCGCCAATTCTTTTCGGGCCAGCTCTCCGTCTATCGCCCGCAAAGCGTTACAGATTCTGTGGACCTCTCCCTCTTCAATTCCCTCTGAGATCTGAGCGAGTTTTCGAACGATCTGCTCATCGCCGCTACCCTCGTAGATCTTTCCGGCCGCCTGAACAGCTATCGAACGGTTCTCAGGGTCTTGCAGCAATGCGAGCAATCGTGCCCTCCCCACGTCACCTTCCAGGCGGACGAGAGCGACCAACAGCGGCTCGGCGTAGTATCCGTGCTCTTTATCGAATGTCGCTCTTAGCCAATCCAATTCACTCTCGTCGGCCGTTTCCGCGAGCGCGACCAACACACCGCTGCGAGAGACGTCGTATCCAAGAGCTCCCTTGTCGGGCCATGCAAAAAGTTGTCGCTTTAATTCGCCTCTTGCCCGTTCGCGGAGGTCTGCATCTTCGCTCCGAGCAAATGCCTCAAACAGCGTCAGTCCCCAATGGTCTTCGTTGTTGGCATGTACCTGTGAAACACGGATTGCTGCATCCAGGACCTCTTCAGTCAGCGGTCCCTTCGATAGCCAGTACAAGATGCGTCCTGGATCGGGAACGTTGGGGCGATCCAATAGGGCGATTAGCTTTTCATATACTCCTGGCAATTCAAGCTTGCCGCATGCCTGAATCGCTGCCTTCACAACATCAGGATTGTCGTCGTCAAGTTGGCGTAGCAGTTCTTCTACCAGACGCTTGTCCGTCAATACGAACTCCCGGTGGACCTGCTCTGATTCGGGGTCGTAACTCGCGCAGTCGATCCCGTGTAGCACGCGAATTCGTTCATTGACGTCGCCTTGCTGAAATACGCGAACCACGTAGTTTCGACCTGCGTTAACATGGATTTGGCAGAGGAGCAGGGCGGCCCCAATCCCCGTTGGGGTTATTTCATCCGCCGGTAGCTTGTTCTTAAGTTTTTTTGCTGCGTCAATTCGGCGGCTCAATAACTCAATCGTTTCAAAACTGATGTAACTGTAGTCGTCCCCCAATTGGGCAAATATCTGCTCATACTCGTCCTTCTTGATTCGCTCCGAACGCCGGACAGCATCTGCCAAAGCGTCCTTGTCGTCCGTTACGGTCAGCCAATTCCCGTTAGACTTTTTGGTCGGCTGACGTGTCGACAATTGCGACTCGTCCTTGTTTTGACATCCGACCACAAGTAGGAAAGGCAACACCGCAAATGAACTGAGAAATCGATGCATTGAAGTCTTCCGAACCAATGAAATCGAACGAAACTCAGCATACGCTTGAACGCGTGGACCTACAAGTTGCAATGTCCTCGTACCCCGGCACAGCAGACGTGCGTGCGGAATTCCCAATAAGTCGAGCAAGGGGGGGCTGAGGGACAGTAGCCCGGTCGGTCGTAGCGCGACCACAGCGCGCAAAAAACCGCGGGCGGCCAATGATTGCCTCCTTAAACACCTGGAGGTTAATGCGTAGGGCTGCTTCGGTTAAGACCTGACCCGGTTGACACGTCTCCACTGTCCTCGGAGGCAATCATTCGCCGCCCGCGTTTTGCCCGGCGGGGGATCGGTCATTATTGCGGTGTGGACGCGAACGTCAACCCACTGGGTGTCGAGCATGGACCCGTTTCCCGCGCGACCCCCCGGCAGAGCCGGGTGCTGAAAGCGGGGCCATGCGCAATTTCCCGTCAGCCCCCGGCTTTGCCGGGGGGTTTATGTCCCCACCAATCCCCGCCGCCGCCGAATTGACGAAAATCCACTGGACATTTTCCGGCGGCGCGGGTAAAAATGGTTAGGATGCGAATGAAAATGCGGCCGCACGACCGGCCGTTTTTCAGGAACTTCGGGCGTTTTTGCGATTTCCGGAAAATCTTTTTCAAAAATTCCAAGAATCGCGCGAACTTGGTCGAAGATTCCAGCGTCCCATACGCGGAGACCGGTCTAGCATCGGACTCCGCACGGAGGCCATCCCCCGAAAATTAGAAGCGCTCGCCGCTTGATGGGTTGTCTGCGACCCAGCGGGGGAGAGATTTTCTCTCTTTTTGTTCACTGCGACCCCGATTCGCAGGAGGTAGATCGATGAAGAGCATCAGCCAGAACACGATTTCGACGATGATCGCCAACGCCGGTATTTTTGCCGGTTCGGACGTCGAAAATGGCCGTCTCCATCGATGCACGCCCTCCGTGGGTCGCGCTTTTGGGAAACGGCCCGCCACGTCCGCCTTACGCGGAATAACGTGGCCGACCGAACCGGAGCATCCGGTAGCCGGGAGGAACGTCCGCACGAATTGCATCAGTATGCGCTACGCGTATTGGCCAATGTGCGACGGCTCCGACGGATATCTGTCGCGCGTATCGAGCGCGAAACAGGTATCGGTACTACCGGGCGTAAAACTCCGGCGGCTTGCGGCGTCACAGGCGGCGCCGCTCGTTTTCAGTCAACAGACACCGAGAGGCTAATTCAGCCCCACGACTGTCAACAGACTGAAACGAGCCAGCGAGCCGGCCGTGCCGCGAAGCCTGAGTCTTCGCCGCAGCGACCCGTTCGCCGATGCCGTTTTTGGACCCGTCCGCACGTTGTTGCCGCGGTTCCAGTGGTTTCCCAACAGTCTCAAAACGTCCGGAGCGCAACGATTCCGGCGAATTCGTGAACAACCCACCACACCTCGGTCTGCAGATTCAAGTTTGATCGATTTCGGCATTCAAAAACACGCGAAACGACCGCTTGACTTCAGACCACCCCCAAAACGCCACAGGCCAGGTTGGGGGAAGGAGAGAGAGTCATGATGCAATTGACGGACAACGAGGTCTTGCAATTGGTGCGAGCAGCCCAAGCGGGTGACCGTGAAGCGTTCGGTCGCTTGGCGGTCCGGTTCGAGCCGGTCGTTTTTGCGATCGTGCTGCGACGGCTGCGCAACCGGTCCGAGGCAAAGGAAGTCACGCAGGACGTCTTCCTGCAAATGATGCGGAAGCTCGACCAGCTGCGTGATCCGGAGCGTTTCGTGGGCTGGATGAAGCAAGTCGCCGTCCGGATGGCAATCAATCGGGCGGTGCGACGTCCGCACGAGGTCGTGGCGGGTACGGAGACCGTGTCGGCACTCAAGTTGGATCGGACCAATCCCTTGGATAACCTGATGCAGCAAGAGGATGCCGGCCGGGTCCGGGGTGGTTTGTCGCGTCTGCGAGAGCTGGACCGGCAAACGCTGATGGCGTTCTACTTCGAAGGCCAATCGCTGAAGGAGATGAGCGACCACTTCGAAAGCCCGATCGGAACGATCAAGCGGCGACTGCACACCGCACGAAATCGCTTGAAGGAAGAACTGGTGGCCGCACCGGCTCCAGTTTGAAGAGCGAGCAATCGCTCGAATAGAGAACCAGCGCGGCCGGATCCCTGGATTCGGCCGCGTTTTCTTTTTTGGGGAAAATACCCCCGCCGAGCTGCCCCGGTCGAGTCTTGGCGACGGTCCGTTGCGGCTATTGGGGCAACACGGGCACCAATGGCAATTGCAGCAGCAGCGAGAGTTGCTTCAACCGCGATTGACGCCGAATCCCCAACTTCATCACACGGGAGATGCGTTGCAGCTTGCCCTGCTGGCTTTCAAATTTTTGGCAGAACTGACGCACAAGCTGCGTGCGGTCGTCATGCGTCGTCGCCGTTTTTTCCAGCCGCCGCAACAACGTCCGCGCTTGGCCGATGCCGGCGGCAAGATGCGCAGTATGCCGGCCCAGGTAGGCTGGCAAGCTCGTTAGCAGCCGGCGAATGTGCAAATGCGTGCTCCGGGCACCGACACAGTTCTGACCATGTGGCCGATAGCGAACGGTCGCGTCGGGCAAATAGTGGATGCGGCCGGCGGTCGCCGCGCACAGCGCCAACCACCAATCATGCAGCGCCGCTTCGGCCGGAATCGGCACCGCCAAATCGAGCAAGGCCCGATTCATGAGCGTCGTGCAGCCGGTGACGAAGTTCTGCACCAACAATGTTTTCAGCGGTTGATGTGCCGCATGCGCCAAGCCTTCGTAACCCATAAACGACGGGTGAATCAGCCGCAATCCCGCGTCCACCACGGCGAGATCCGAATGAACCAATTGCGGCGTTTCGCGGCCGTCTTCGTTTTCGGCGCGGAGCATCATCTCCATCTGCCGCTCGATCTTCGCGGGATGCCACACGTCGTCCTGATCGGCGAAACAGACGTAGGCAGCCCCGCTCTCGTGTGCCGCTTTAAGCAGCGCGCCAAAATTCCGCGCCGTTCCCAGCCAGCCTTGAGTATCTTCCAAGAGCGCGATGCGGGTGTCGTCTTGCGCCAGCGCCCGCACGACATCCACGGTGCCATCGCTGGAGTCGTCGTCGCGGACGAGCAGCGTCCAGTTCTCGTACGTCTGTCGCTGAAGGCTTTCGATCTGTTCGCGGATGTACTTTCGCCCATTGAAGGCGGCGAGCACGATCGTTACCGACGGATCAGCGGCGACGACGTTCCGCGAGTTCGCTTCGGCTTGGCGGTCACACTGGGTGTCTAACACAATCGCTTGCTTTCCCGTATCAATACCACGCTCGCGGCGCAGATTGGGATGTCTCGGGTTTTGAATCAACGGCAGGCTGGCTTGTCATCGGTGCCGGCCACGCGATCCAAGTCATCCCGCCATCGCGGGGGAAGGTTAATCTTCTCCTAAAATTTGGGCAAGACGACTTTGCCGGCCGGATGTTGTGCGTTAGCCATGTCTTAAAACAATGGCGCCGGTTTACATCTCAAATCTTAATCTGCTAGAGTTGGCCCTCGATCAAGATACTCTCATTCCAGACGGCGACTCCCGTAGGGCCGACACGGCGGAACGAACACCATTTGTCTCAAAAAGGAAAACTCCCATGCCGCTAAAAGGGATCGTTCTCGCCGGGGGCGCGGGGACGCGGCTGCATCCGGTCACACGCGTGATCAACAAGCAGTTGCTGCCGGTCTACGACAAACCGATGGTCTATTATCCGCTCAGTACGCTGATGCTGGCAGGAATCCGGGACGTGTTGATCATCAGCACGCCGCAGGATTTGCCCTTGTTCGAGACGCTCCTGGGAGACGGTTCGCAATGGGGAATGCGGCTGACATTCCGAGTCCAGGAGAAACCAGCCGGTCTGGCGGAGGCGTTCATCATCGGTGAGGAATTCATCGGCGACGACCGCGTCTGTTTGATTCTGGGTGATAATATCTTCTACGGGCATGATTTGCAGTTCGCGCTGGAAACGGCCGGCAATTCGACTGGCGGGGCCACCGTGTTCGCCTACTATGTCCGCGATCCGCAGCGGTATGGCGTCGTCAATTTCGACGCTGACGGACGTCCCATCGACATCGAGGAAAAACCGGCCAAACCCAAATCGCATTACGCGGTGACCGGTTTGTACTTCTACGACAATCGCGTGATCGAGATCGCCAAGAGTCTGACCCCCTCGGCCCGCGGGGAACTGGAAATCACCGACGTCAACCGCCGGTATCTCGCAGACAACCAATTGCAGGTCGAGATTCTAGGCCGGGGAAGCGCCTGGTTGGATACCGGAACGCCCACCTCGCTGCTGCAAGCCGCATCCTTCATTGAGGCGGTCGAACAACGGCAGGGGCTGAAGATCTCCTGCCCCGAGGAGATTGCCTATCGCATGGGCTACATCGACGCGGAGCAACTCCGCGAATTGGCAGCGCCGCTAAGCAATAATACCTACGGCCAGTACCTGCAAGAAATCGCCGACGGGGAGTCGTCCCCGCTCATCGACGACCGCCACCGCCGCAGCCGCCGCGAAAACGGCTAGCGAATATCCCAGCGCGGTGACGCCGCGCTCTGTTTGCCGTGGCGGCGAACATCTCAAGTTCATATTGACCCTCCCGCAGCTTTCTGCCAGATTAGCCCGCCTTTCGCCGCGCGGAGACCGGTTTCGGCCGGTAGTCCGTTCGTGCGGAGTGCGGAGGATTCGTCTACAACCAAGGAGGGCACGCCATGGAGGGCGGCGGTTTGTGGCAACCGTTTTGGCGCGGAAAACGGGTGTTGATCACCGGGCATACCGGCTTCAAAGGAGCCTGGATGTGCCTGATGCTAAAGGAATTGGGCGCCGACGTTATTGGCTTTGCCCGAGACATTCCCACGCAACCGGCACTGTTTGAACACGCACAGCTTGAAGACGACATCCGCTCGATTCGAGGCGATGTGCGGAACTTCGAACATGTTCGTACAACGATTGGCGAAGCAAAGCCTGAAATCGTGATTCACATGGCGGCCCAAAGTCTGGTGCGCCGCTCGTATCAAGAGCCGATCGAGACCTATGCCACCAACGTGATGGGGACAGCACACGTGCTGGAGGCGATTCGGCAGACCCCCGATATCCGTGTGGCGATCGTCGTTACCAGCGACAAATGCTATCAGAACCGGGATACGATCGATGGCTATGTCGAAGAGAACCCGTTGGGTGGTGCCGATCCTTACAGCAGCAGCAAAGGTTGCGCGGAACTGGTGGCCGCCGCTTACCGCGAGTCGTTCTTGTCATCGGCGACCGGCGACACTGCTGTCGCCACGGTCCGCAGCGGAAATGTGATCGGCGGCGGCGATTGGGCGGCCGACCGCCTGGTGCCGGACTGCATGCGTGCCTTCTCAGCAGGTGCGCCCGCCGCGATCCGCAATCCGCTCTATGTGCGGCCTTGGCAGCACGTCTTGGAGCCGCTCAAGGGCTACCTGATGCTGGCGGAAAGATTGTGGGACGCACCCAGCGAATATGCGACGGCCTGGAATTTCGGCCCTCGCGACGAAGACGCGCAACCGGTTTCCGTCATTGCGGATCGGCTGGTGGAACTGTGGGGCGGCGATGCTGCCTGGGAATTGGCCGAGGGGGAGCAACCCCGCGAGGCACATTCCCTGAAATTGAACTGCGAAAAGGCACGGGGTGAACTGGGATGGTGGCCCCGCACAACACTCGACACGGCACTACATTGGACGGTTCAATGGTACAAGGCGTTTCAGAACGGACTCGACACGCGCGCAATCTCCCGGGACCACATTTCGCAAGTCCTCGGTATTCCAATTCCGTCGGCGAGTCGCGCATCGGACGCTGCCGGTTTTGCCAAGGCGGGCTGAGCACGACCTTCGCCGATCTGGGAATGATGCCGCTGGCCAATGCCTATGTGCCCATGGAGCGGCCCCGGCAAGTTGAACCGTTTCATCCCCTAGAGGCCCGAGTCTGTTCCGCATGCCAGTTGGTGCAGTTGGTGCATCTGGAGTCGCCCGATGCCCTGTTCGGCGAATACGCGTACGTCTCCTCTTATTCCCACAGTTGGCTCAAACATTGCCGGCAGTTTGCCGAGCGTATGACGGGCGAACTCGCGTTGACCGCCGCTTCACAAGTCGTGGAAATCGGCAGTAACGACGGTTGTTTGCTCAGGCCTTTTCAACAACTGGGTATCCCGGTGCTCGGAGTCGATCCGGCAGCGAATGTGGCCAAAGTCGCCGTCCAGACAGGCATCCCCACCGACGCCGCATTTTTTGGAAAAACCTATGCCGAGCATCTCACTGCGCGGGGGCTGAGTGCTGACCTGTTGATCGCTAACAACGTGTTGGCGCACGTGCCGGATTTGAACGACTTCGTCGCGGGTCTAAAGGTTTTGTTGAAACCCGGCGGCTTGATCACGGTCGAGTTCCCGCATCTGCTCCGGCTGATGCAATACAAACAATTCGACACGATCTACCACGAGCACGTCTCTTACCTTTCGTTGGCAGCGGCGCAACGCATCTTTTCCGCACACGGCCTGTGCGTTACGGATGTCGAAGAGTTGCCGACGCACGGCGGGTCGTTGCGCCTATTCGTGCGTCATGACGATTCGCGTTCGCAAATCTCCGTAAACATCGAGAGGCTGATCGACGCCGAGCGGGACTTTGGCCTGCAGCGCATGGAGACGTACCGCGATTTCGACCGGCAATTGCGGGCTGCCAAACTGTCGCTGTTGCAGTTTCTATTGGATGCCAAACGGCGCGGCGCGCGGATCGCCGGCTACGGCGCCCCGGCCAAGGCGACGACGTTGTTGAACTTTTGCGGCATCGACGTTGACTTCATCGAGTTCACGGTCGATCGCAATCCGCGGAAACAGCATCATTTCATTCCCGGCACTCGGATTCCCATTTTGCATCCTGATGCCATCAGCATGCACCGACCGGATTATGTCCTGATTTTTCCCTGGAATCTACGCGACGAAATCACGCAGCAACTCTCGGACGTGCGGCGGTGGGGCGGGCAATTCGTAGTGCCGATTCCAGAAGTCGAGGTGCTGCCGTGATTGTTAGGCAAACTCCCCTGGCCGGCGCGTTCGTGATCGAACCGGAATTGCATTGCGACGAACGGGGGTTCTTTACGCGGACATTTTGCCGCGAAACGCTCGCGGAACGGGGCATCGCGATTGACGTCGTACAATGCAACCTGTCGCAGAATCACGTCCGTGGGACTTTGCGCGGCATGCACTTTCAGCTCGAGCCGCACGCCGAACAGAAACTGGTGTTCTGCGTGCGCGGGGCGGTGTTTGACGTCATCGTTGATCTCCGCAGCGATTCCCCCACGCGGGGGCAATGGCACGCGGTGGAATTGACCGCGGACAATCGCTGCATTTTGTACATTCCACAAGGGATTGCCCACGGATTTCAGACGCTGGCCGACGACACGGAACTGTTTTATCAAATGGGGCAAAACTATTCCCCCGCACACGCCCGCGGGTTTCGCTACGACGATCCCGCGATCGGCATCGATTGGCCGTTGCCGGTCCGATGCATTTCGGAGCGCGACCGAAAGTTCGGCCCCGCGCCGGAATTTAGAAATCAAATCAAAACATGTCAGAACACAACAGCCTCGGCGACACGCGCCGCGGCGATGATCGAGGGAGCGATCTCATGACGGATGAAAAAATCGTATTTGTCACCGGAGGAACCGGATTCATCGGCCGGCATGCCGTGCACGCGCTGTTGCGCAGCGGCTATGAAGTGCACGTCGCCTCACGGTCCTATCAAGGCCCCTTTGCCCCGTCGCCGCTGATGCGGATCCACGAGTGCGATCTGTTTGACGGCGATCATCTCCGCCGCCTATTGACGATGATCCAACCCACCCACCTGCTGCATCTCGCGTGGGAGACCGAACCGGGGGCGTACTGGAATTCCCCGCACAATGTGCAGTGGATCGAAGCCAGTCTCAAGTTGCTGCGGGAGTTCACCGCGGGCGGAGGGCAGCGGGCGGTGTTTGCGGGCAGCTGTGCCGAATACGATTCCTCCGCCGGCCGCTGCGACGAAATAGCGACACCCTTGCGCCCCGCGAGCTTGTACGGTGCCTGTAAAAGCGCCCTGCAGCAAGTCGTGGCGGAGTACACCCGCACGACCGGTATGACCGCCGCCTGGGCGCGGTTATTTCACATATACGGACCGGGGGAACACGAGCGGCGGTTCGTGCCGTCGATCGTCCGCGCGCTGTTGGCCGACCAACCGGCGATTTGCCGACATGGTGCACACGTCCGCGATTATCTGCACGTCCACGACGTCGGCGACGCGTTGACGGCGCTGTTGGAGAGCGACGTCACCGGCCCGGTCAACGTGGCGTCAGGACAGGCCGTTACGTTGGACGAGATGGCGACGCGTCTGGCTGCTGCCGCCGGCTGTGGCAGTGTCAAATCTGAAGCGGGGCAACCGACGCCCGATAACCCGCCGGAAATCTCGGCCGTCACCGAACGGCTGCGCAATGAAGTCGGCTGGTCGCCGTCGATTACGCTCGACGAAGGCCTGCGTTCCGTCGTGAAAACGATGCGGCAACGCCGGCATACCCGCGCCGCCTAGCAGAGCATTTCAAGACGGCGGCACTCGTGGCCCATCCCCTGGGGAGCGCTCCGCGCCACCGGTGAAAAAGTGCTGGACCAAGCGGCAGCGGCAGCCGGAGCTATCTCAAAAGGCGACTTCCGGCGCGTCCGATCGGTCGTTCCGTGAGGTCGCGGCGCGGCGCAATGTATCTCGATAATGGGGTTTGTCGATTCACGGGCAGCGTTTATACTCCGGCGTCTCGACCCCTTAAAAATCGCGGATCTGCTGCAATTTGCGGCGGATAAGGATTTACCGCGTTGGACATCGGCCAAGCACCCGTTTTCGGCGGGTGTCTGAAGCATAAGGTATGGATGCCTGGATGCTGAGTGTCCCGTTTGTAGTTGCGATTTTGGCAGCGATTTTCCTCACGCCCGGCGTGCGGTTTGTTGCTGCGCGTACCGGCGCGGTCGACCGTCCCGATGGACAGCGCAAACGCCAAAAGTATCCCGTTCCCACATTGGGGGGCGTGGCGGTCTGTGTCGCGATCTTGTTGGCCTCCTTCGTCGCCGCCTTTACGGAAGTCCCCATCTGGGGATTGATACCTGTGCTGATTTCCGCACTGGTCATCTGTCTGGTTGGGGCCTACGACGACGTATTCAATCTCAAACCGCGGTGGAAATTCGTCGGACAGATCGTCGCCGTCATGCCGATCGTACTCTCCGGCGACGCCGTCGAACGCATCTGGGTGTTCGGCACGATCTGGGACCTCGGCTTGCTCGGCAAATCGTTGACCGTGTTGTGGCTCGTGTCGGGCATCAACGCGGTCAATTTCCTCGACGGCATGGACGGACTGGGATCTCTCACCGGCGTCGGCCTATCGATGGCCGCTGCGGCAATCGCTATGATCACCGACCGCCCGGAGATCGCCCTGTTGGCGCTGATTCATGCCGGGGCGTTGATTGGTTTTATGGTCTACAACCTGCCGCCCGCCCGCGTCTATCTGGGTGATTCCGGGAGCATGCTGATCGGCATGACCGTCTCGTACCTGGCGCTGCAAGCCCCGCGCGATGCGGGGGGTGTGTTGCACGTTGGCGTGGCGGTGGCACTGATGACCGTGCCGATTCTGGATACCTCACTGGCCATCGCCCGCCGCGCTCTGATCGGTCAGGACGTCTGGCACGGTGACCGGCGGCACATCCATCATTGCCTGCTCGGCCGCGGCATGAACCGCTGGGGAGTGTTGCGATTTCTGTTGGGATTATTCTGTGCAACCGGACTGAGCTGTTTCATTGCGATGGCGATTGGAGTTCCGGCATTGGCCTGGTTGGCGTTTTTTGGAGTACCGGCCTATTTGTTCGGCGGCAACTACTGCTGCCGCTTGGAATGGGAACTGGCCAAGAGTTGGATGCGGCGCGTGCGGGTGATGAACAATCGCGCTTAGTCGGGTGTGCAGTTTAACAATTTGGGTGCCACTGGCTCTGCCAGTGCTTTGAGAATGCTTCCACTGATTTGCGCTTGCACTGGCAAAGCCAGTGGCACACGGCGAGTTTGTAAAAGGTGCCCTATGATCTCTCGTTTGTTAGCGGTCGTGCTGGCGTTGTCACTTTTCGCCGGCTGCCAGTCCTCCTCGCCGCTGAAGACCGCTGATCTCCCGGCGGAGTTTCAAAACGCCGGCATGCCGGGTGCGGAGGAAATGCGCAAGCGTTGCCTGGACCAAATTCCTCCCGGCACGACGATCGAGAAAGCTGAAAAGGTAATGACCGACAGCGGATTCCAAGTTCAACCCATGTCGGATGGCCAGGGCGCGTACCTGTATTGCCATCTGGCCCAAGGCAGCGCGAAACGGTACGGCACGAAGAACTGGCAGGTGAAAATTCGTTATTCCGCCGGCGTGGTGGATGACATCTCGGTCGCAACCGGTCAAAATGGGTCGTAACGACCTGGAGACCGATACGATATGAGCCGCGCCGACGATCTTGCGTTAGTCCACGAATACACCAAAAGTGACAGCCTGGTTAAACATATGCTGGCCGTCGAAGCCGCCGTCCGAGCCTATGCGCGGAAGTTCGGCGAAGACGAAGAGAAATGGGGCACCGTCGGGCTGCTGCACGATTTCGACTACGAGCGCTGGCCCGATCCG
Organism: uncultured Planctomycetaceae bacterium; assembly: GCA_937952455.1. GTDB lineage: Bacteria > Planctomycetota > Planctomycetia > Planctomycetales > Planctomycetaceae > Symmachiella. The sequence continues at coordinate 2,334 of CALFYU010000380.1, read as the reverse complement.
CCCGACCATCCACTGAAAGGGGCAGCCATTCTCGCCGAGCGGGGCTATCCCGACGACGTGATCTACGCGATCAAATCGCACGCCGACTACCTGCCCGATTGCCCCCGTGTGTCGCTGTTGGACAAGACGCTCTACGCCTGTGACGAACTGGCCGGATTCATTACCGCCTGTGCATTGGTGCGTCCCGGCCGCTTGGAGGGACTGGCCCCCAAGAGCGTCCGCAAGAAAATGAGGCAAGCCTCCTTCGCCGCCGCCGTCAACCGCGACGACATCGTCAGCGGCGCCGAAGACTTGGGCGTGGACCTCAACGAACACATCGCGTTCGTGATCGAGGCCATGCAAGGCATCGCCGAAGAGCTGGGTCTGCAGCCTGAAGGGACGTAAGCTGCGACACACGTCATTCCAAGATGACGAGGCTCTCGCCGAGCCGCGCATGCGAATCAGCCCACGATTCCCCAACGCCGCGCGCCGTTTCTTCTTTACGTCAAAGGTGTCAAACACCGTAGCCTAGGGCAAGCGGCAACGCCGCGCCGCCCTAGGAAGAAGGCTAGGCTATGATGTCCTACGCCTTCGGCGTAGACTGTTGCTTGCGATGGGACTATCTACAACCCATCGTGTCTCGGTCGGCGTTCGTTCGCGATTTCGTTTGCACAACATAACGACAAGGGTTCACATGACTGCTCGCGTGATCTGCCTCGCCGCTGTTTGCCTGATTGCCATTCCCGCGGAGGTTCGTGCCGCCGACGAAGCACCGCCGAAATCGCTCGATCCGCGACTAAAGATCGAACTCTTCGCCGAGCACCCGCAGATCGTCACGCCGACCGGGATCGACGTCGACCACCGTGGCCGCGTGTGGGCGATTGAAAGCAACACGCATCATCGCCCCGGCGACTATCAAGGGCACGACAGCGATCGGATTTTGATCTTCAGCGGCCGAGATGAAAACGGCCGTGCGAAAAACGTGACCACGTTCGCCGACGGATTGGTGCACGCGATGAGCATCGCCGTGCGGCCCGACGGCGCGGTGTATGTGGCCACGCGCAAAGAGGTGCTGCTTTATCGCGATACCGACGGCGACGACAAACCGGACAGCAAAGAGCAGATTTTGCATCTCGACACGCCGGGGGATTATCCGCACAACGGGCTGGCGGGGTTCGCCTTCGATGCGCTCGGTTGGATGTACATCGGCATGGGCGAAAATCTGGGGGCCGACTACAAACTGATCGGCAGTGACGGCAGTCGCTTTTCCGGCGGAGGCGAAGGGGGGAACGTCTTTCGCTGCAAACCGGACGGTTCCAAGTTGACACGCTTCGCGACCGGGTTTTGGAATCCACACGCCAGTTGCTTCGACACGTTCGGCCGCATGTTCACCGTCGACAACGATCCCGACAGCCGTCCCCCGTGCCGGTTGTTGCATACGATCCGCGGCGGGGACTACGGTTACCGCTACCGCAACGGTCGACGCGGCGTGCATCCGTTTACGTCGTGGAACGGAGAACTGCCCGGTACGCTGCCGATGGTCGCCGGCACAGGGGAAGCGCCGTCGGGGATTGTCGCCTACGAATCGGACGGCTTTCCGGACGAATACGTCGGCTCGCTGCTGGTCGGCTCCTGGGGGGACCACCGCATCGACCGGTTTCAACTCCAGCCCCGCGGCACGTCGTTCACCTCCAAAGCGGAGCCGCTGATCGTCGGCGGCGAGAACTTCCGCCCGGTCGGCTTGGCGATTGCGCCGGACGGTAGTCTGTATTTCACCGACTGGGTGCTCAAGGACTACCCGGTCCACGGCCACGGCCGCATCTGGCGAGTTTCGGCGGTTGAGGAACCGCAGCGGGAGGTGATCGACACGGCGACGATTCCCGGCCGGCCTGTGGCGGAGTTGACGGAGTTGATTGAGTCGAAACGGCTCGACGTGCGGCGGGCGTCGGCGACGGCGTTGGCGGGGACGGAGGAGGGGCGGAACGTTCTCCTGCGATCGGGATCGGATCGACAATTGTCGACGCGGTCTCGAATCGAACTCGTTTGGGCTCTTGGAAATAAATTGTCGCCGGCTGAATACGAACCCTTGCGCCCCAACCAAAAGGCAACGGAACAAAATGATGCGCAGATGTTTGACGAGTCCATTACTGCCGCATTTCGGGTTATAGACCAGCACCTGCGGAGCGCCGATTCATGGGATGACTTCATACAGGATGAAGAAGCGCGTGAATTTTTGCTGAATCTGGGCATTTTGCTATTGGAGCCCGGTCCTATGAATATTTTATCGATGATGTTTGAATCGAGTGATCCGACGTTCCCGCTGGCGACGCTATCGCTGATGGCTGCTGGCCACTA
>CALFYU010000379.1 GCA_937952455.1 uncultured Planctomycetaceae bacterium | reverse complement strand
TCTGTAACGTGGGGGATTCGCCGGGGATTTCCCCGCCGGGGATTGTGCACAGTCCCTGGTACGTGCCGAGGTCGATCGATTCGGACAAAAATCGCACACGGCCGTCGCCGAAGGCGCAGAAGATGCCGCCGGTGTGGTAGCTGCTGAAGTCGTCGAAATGCCCGTCAGGATCGTTGGGCGTGTGGTCGGCCGTCCCCAGAATGCGCGCGATCGCCTCTTCCCCCTCAGGGACGACGCCGGTCCAGGTCGACAGGTCCAATTTGGAGCTGCGTTCTCCCGCCAGGATGACGTTGCTGGTGCCGTCGGTCATGTCGCGGAATTTCACGCGGCTGTTGTGATAAAACGCCCCGTCACCCTTACAGACGAATCCCGGAGGTTGTCCTTCGCAGTCCTCCATTTCGACGGTCCCGATGCAAGCAACGTAGTTCGACGTCGCCAGACGAGTAATGGGGGTGCCGGTCGTTTCGTTTTCGATTTCCCAGTCGGCGGGGCCGGTGTCGGTCGGGCAGCGAAAGGCGTTGAGCGGTTGGACGCGGGCGTCGTCGTGGACGGCGTCCAGCATCGACAGACGAAAGTCCAATCCTTCGTAGAGCGGGCCTTGTTCGAGCATCGGCAGGATCATCGTGGCCCAGCCCCAACTGTTGTCCCCCTCGACAAAGGGGAGGCTGGTTGCGCTGTCGACGGCGACCCAGCCGGAGGGCAAGGTCAGATGCACGTCGACGTAATTGTGCATCGCCAGACCGATTTGTTTGAGATTGTTGCGGCACTGCGTTCGCCGCGCCGCTTCGCGGGCTTGTTGCACGGCGGGAAGCAGTAACGCGATAAGCAGCGCGATGATGGCGATGACGACCAGCAATTCGATGAGTGTAAACCCTTTGCGGGCGTGTTTGGGATGCATGTGAAGTACCTTGATACTTGAATGTATGAATGAAGAGGGAGTCGGAATGTCTATGCGAGTTTCGAGCGGGGTGCGCGCAGCACCATAGGATCTGCGCACGCGCCCACGGCATTCTTGGTTCGGTAAGACGACGAAACCGCCGCGGCACCCGGCGCTCGCGCTACCGCGTCGCTGGGCATGGGAAGTCCAGACTGATGCGGAACTGGCGGACGAGCCGCCCGTGGCACCCGGCGCGCTATGACGGCCTGTTAAATGCCGTAAGTGCGCGACGGAGCTTCGGCGCGGGCGTGGCGTCGATATGCCTTAAGCGGGGGGAGCGCGGGGGTTGCCGGAGAAGGGCCGCGAGATTGTTGCCAGCGGCGCCGCTGCGGTGCTAGGTGCCGCGTGGCCGGGTGTTTCGGGCAGTTCGACCGCATCGGCCATGACGGCGACGGTCGTCGCCGCGAAATGGCAGATCAGACAGTCGTGATCGTGCCGCGGTTGTGAGGGGTGGTGGTGGTCATGGTTGCCGTGGGGCGAATGAGTGCCCGGCCGTTGCTCGCACGCAGTGTCGTGAGCATGGGGGTGACCGTGATGATGGTGGTGGTGATGGCCATGTTGATCACAACCGGCCGTCGCCGGCAATCCGGCTGCGAGGGGCGGATGGTCGTGGTCGCAGGTCACGTCGTGCAGCGCATGTCCGCCGACGGCGAGTCCCACATAAGCGGTGACTGCCGCGGCCGCGATACAGTGACGAAGGAAGCGAAGGACCATCAGAAAAACCGGCTATAAAACGGTATCTGTACGAGGGGTGAATGCCCCGTCGAACGGTTTTGTGCACGTTCATTTATTTCAATAATGACTCACGTGCAAATCAAATGCAATAGATAATGCGATGTCCTTGAAGGCGAATTGTGTGTTCCGGGCCGCCAACTGGTGCGTAAAGGTTTTTCTTATTGTGGATTTGCACGACTTCCGGACAATCGGGAGTTGAGAGCCTTTTGAATCGGGACGCGGTGCTGCTTCGCCAGTGCCGCGTCTCATTTTTTATGCAGGTACCGCGTCGCCCTCACTTCGTCTCTCCCTTGCAGCGGATCGCGGCAACGGGGCTATGGAGAGAACCTCTAGGGAGTTATACTTTCGCGAGTCGAATTTCGTTGGCCCAAAATGCCCCGCCGCAACGGTTTTGCGGACTTTCGGCCGGGGGGCCTATTTTTCTCGCGAGGTCAGGGATGGTGCGGAAACCAATCATCGGCGGCGAAAACCACGATCGCCATGGCGACGACAACAGCGGCGGTTTTGGAACACCGCTGTTTGACGACGAGGCGCTGGACGACCTCCGGCCGCAGCGGCTGTCGGACGTTGTCGGGCAACATGCGGTCGTCGAGCGATTGCAGATCATGCTCAACGCCGCCCGCAAGCGGGAAGAACCGCTGGGGCATCTGCTGTTGGACGGTCCTCCCGGATTGGGGAAGACAACTTTTGCGACCGTGCTTCCCAAAGAACTCGGCACGGAATGCCAGATCACTTCCGGTCCGGCTCTCAGCGCGCCGAAGGATCTGTTGCCGTATCTGACCAACGCCAGCCACGGTTCGGTGCTGTTCATCGATGAAATCCACCGCATGCCGCCGGCGGTCGAGGAATTTATCTATCCCGCGATGGAGGACTATCGCGTCGACATCACGCTCGGCGAAGGGCTCAATGCGCGGACGATCAACATGAAGCTCAAGAAGTTCACGGTGATCGGCGCCACGACCCGCAGCGGCATGTTAACGGCCCCGCTGCGGGACCGGTTTATCAATCGCGAGCATTTGGAGTTTTACACGATCGAGGAATTGACGGAGATCGTCACCCGCAACGCGACCAAGCTGAAGGTCGAAATCAGCCGCGACGCGGCGGTGGAGATCGCCCGCCGCAGCCGCGGGACGCCGCGTAATTCGAACAGCTTTTTGCGGTGGACGCGGGATTTTGCGGACAGCGAAGCGGACGGCCGCATCACCACAGAAGTCGCCGTGGCGGCCCTACAAAAACGTGAAATCGACAACATCGGTCTCGACCGTCAGGACCGCCGCTACTTACAGACGTTGATCAACGTCTTCGACGGGGGGCCGGCGGGACTGGCGGCGCTGGGGCACAGCATGAACATTCCGCCTGATACGCTGGAAGACGAAGTCGAGCCGTTTTTGTTGCGGAGCGGGTTCATCAAACGCACCCCGCGGGGCCGCATGGTTTCGATTTCCGCGTTTGAGCATTTAGGGCTGACCGTTCCGAAAGCGGACGGGGCCGAACAAGGGCAATTATTTTAGCTGCGGAACGGGCGGATTGGGCGTTCCGTACGCCGTATCGAACCCTTGTCGGTGGGTGGCTGTCCCTTAGAATAAACCGTGCGCTGCTGCGGCCAATTCGCTCCGCACATCCCTACAAGTAGTTTCAAAACCCCCTGATGCGTCACGCAGCCACGTTTGTGAAAGGCTTTCTCACAAGCACAACCGGGCATTGAAACTGGTTCTAGAATTCCGGAAAGTTCTCATGGTCAAAGTCGCCATTCTCGGCGCGACGGGTTATACCGCGCTGGAGTTGATCAAGATCCTGCTGGCTCACCCCGAGGTGCAAATCACAGCGCTGACGACGCGGCAAGAGGGGAGTCCGCACGTGCAGTCGGTACACCCCAGCCTGTTCGGGCGGCTCGATCTCACCTGCGACAATCTTTCGTCCGAGGAGGTCTGCCAAAAAGCGGACGTTGTCTTCTGTGCCCTGCCCCATAAGGCGAGTATGGAGGTCATTCCCCAGCTATTGGCCGGCGGCTGCAAGGTGATCGATCTCAGCGCCGACTATCGCCTCAATGATCCCGGCGTTTATGAACAATGGTACGGCGAAGTGCACACCGACCCCACGCGGTTGGGGAACACCGTCTACGGCCTGCCAGAGATTTGGGGTGAGCGGATTCCCGGTTCGGACCTGGTTGCCAATCCCGGCTGTTACACCAGCACCGCGATCCTGGGGCTCGCACCGCTAATTGCCGGCGGGCACATCGAACCGGCGAATATCTTCATCGATGCCAAAAGCGGTGTCTCCGGCGCGGGCCGCGGACTGAAAATGACGACGCTGTATCCCGAATGCAACGAAAGCGTGACCGCCTATTCCGTGGGCCGCCACCGCCACACGCCGGAGATCAATCAGGTCCTCAGCGAAGTCGGCGGCTGCCAGGTGGACGTCGTCTTCACTCCGCACCTGATGCCCATGGACCGCGGCATTTTGTGTTCGATGTATGCAAAACTGAAATCGGCAATTACTGAAGATGAATTGCTGGACGTGATGCGCAAGTACTACCAAGGCAAGCCGTTCATCCGCATCGTCGAGCATCTGCCCGCGACCAAAGACGTGAGCGGCAGCAACTTCTGCGACATCACCATCCGCCGAGTGGGTGACAACGCGATCATTTTCAGTTGCACGGACAATCTGATTAAGGGAGCCGCGGGCGTGGCGGTGCAGAAGTTCCTGCTCAACGCCGTCGTCGGCGGGCCGGAGCTGACGCCGCTGCTGATCACCTTCGGCCTCGGCATCTCGCTCATCAACATCGTGGAGTGGATCTTCACCACCGACTACCGCACCGTGCCCTACGTCCCCGGCGCCATCGAGATCACCGAGGAC
>CALFYU010000378.1 GCA_937952455.1 uncultured Planctomycetaceae bacterium | reverse complement strand
ACATCTGGACGGCCTGCTTGGCCCCCTTGATCGTGACCTTGGTGATCATCACGGTCGCCGGTTTGACCGCCAGATTCGGCTCCAACACGGCCAGCAGATTGCTGTGTCCCATCGTTTGGTTGGCCAGCGCCTGGGCGAAGGCCGCCCCGACCGGGCCGTCCTTGTCACCGATCAACAGATCGATATGGGCCACTTCATTTCCTTCGCCGACCAGCGATTCTCCAATGTACATCGACATAAATCGTTCTCCTAAGTTTGACTGAGGCGTCGTATCATCAGTTTCGTGCTACGAACAACTGGAAGCGTTGCGCGACGCGCATCATTTGCATTCGTAAAGACGAACGCACGTTCTGATTGCGGCCACAAACCGATCCGGCCGGGCTTCCGCAAGAAAACAAAGTCCGCTAGAAACACAATCTCAACGGGTATCGAAAACGCACAAACTGTCGTTTCTTCGGCTTCTATACCAATAACGACCGCAGAATTCCAGTAACGGCGGCGGCCAAATCACTCCGATGTTACAAGTTCGACTCGACGCAATTCCTCGGCGACTGCTGATTTGCGGTGCGAGCGCACGTGCGGCGGCATTTTCCGCACTGCGCGCGGGAATCGAACCGATTTGTGCGGACCTATTCGCCGATCAGGATCTTTGCCGTGTCGCCCGGACGGTTGTCATCGACGACTACCCCCGCGGCCTCACCAATACAATCTCCGAACTTCCGCCGGCACCATGGATCTACACCGGGGCATTCGAGAACTATCCCCGCACGATCGCCGAGATCGCCCGACGACGTACACTACTTGGCAATGGCCCCGAGACATTGGCCCGTGTGCGCGATCCGCTGGCCTGGTTGCGATGTTTGCGGGAAAACCGGCTCCCTATACTTGAGGTCCGTGCGGAAAAGAATCCCCCGCCGCGCGACGGCACGTGGATCTGTAAACCGCTGCAAAGCGCTGGCGGCGCGAACATGCAGATTTGGGACGCCCAGACGCCCCCCGTCCCGCCGCGGCGGTCCATTTTTTATCAACGCCTGGCTGAGGGCGACGCTTACTCGGCCTTGTTCTTGGCCTTTCCCGGCGGGGCGGAACTGATCGGAGTCACCCGCCAGTTGATCGGTATTCCGGAACTGAACGCCGCTCCGTTTGCCTATTGCGGTTCGATCGGTCCCGTTTCATTGCCGGAGAGTATCGTCGAGCAACTACAGAAAACCGGCCGATGTCTCGCCGAATTCGCAGAGATGCGCGGCCTGTTCGGCTGCGATTTTCTCTACGACGGCACGACCGCCTGGCCGACGGAGATCAATCCACGGTACACCGCCTCCGCTGAGATATACGAACGATGTTGGGACGTCCCGCTGTTGAGTTGGCACAGCCGCGCGTGTTTGGGCGATTTCGAAGCGTCCGCCAGTCATGACCTGCACCGAATGACGCGATCTCTCTGGGAGAAACCGCTGCAATTGCACGGCAAGGCCATCTTGTTCGCATGCGAACCATATGTTGTACCCGATCTCCTACCGTCACGGGGAGGCGGTGGAATCGCTGCAGCAGAGGAAATTGCCGACGTCCCCGTGCCCGACAGCACAATTCCCTCCGGCCGTCCCATCTGCACGGTTTTTGCCGCAGCAGGCTCGGTGGAAGAATGTCTCGCGCAGCTCAAGATCAAATCAACGACAATTCTGAAGACTTGACTGCGTGGGGCGGCGGGCACAACTTTTTCTTGATCGTTTTCAATCTCGCGGTTAATATCTCGAGGGTAAATTTCCTCGGCTAATCGGGTTTGATCTCGCCCCCATAGGAAACATGTCCAAGTCCACCGACGTCAGGATTCTTGAAGCTCGTTGCACATTTGAGACATTGGACTTTCGCACGCCGTTAAAATTCGGCGGCCGGGTGATTGAATCGACCGAGTTGATCAATGTCGAGGTGGACGTCGAAAATCGCGGCGGCCACCTCGCCACCGGATTTGGCAGCATGCCCCTCGGGAACGTCTGGGCCTGGCCCTCGGCGGACGTCACTCCCGAACAGTCAGCGGCCGCGGTCAAACAGCTGGCGAAGGAAACGGTCGAGTTGGCCGAGGCCTACCCGGAATTCGACCATCCGCTCGATACGATCTATCGCCTGTCGGCCGAGTATTCGCACATGGCCGGCAAGATCGTGCAGAAACTGGGCATTGCCGGCGAGTTCCCCGAACTGGCACAAATGGTCGCCGCCAGCCCGCTCGATGCCGCGCTGCATGACGCCTACGGCCGCGCGTCGGATCTCAACAGCTACAACATGCTCTCCGAAGAGTTCATGAACTACGACCTTTCGGAATACCTCGATGAGCAGTTCGAGGGGGAGTATCTGGACCAATACACCCTTCGCACGCCGAAGTCCCAAATGCCGCTCTATCACCTCGTCGGCGCGCTCGACCCGCTCTCGACGGCCGACGTCCAGAACCCGATCGGCGACAAACTGCCCGAAACGTTGGAAGAGTGGATCGCCGCCGACGGATTGACGCATCTCAAAATCAAGCTCAGCGGCGACGACCTCGACTGGGACGTCGCCCGCGTCATCGCCGTCGATGAAGTGGCCTCCAAAGCACAAGCTGCACGCGGTTGCAGCCAGTGGTTTTATTCGCTGGATTTCAACGAAAAGTGCGCCGACGTGCAGTACGTCCTCGATTTCCTGGACCGCATTCGCCGGCAGCGCGGCGACGCCTGGGATCGTGTCCAATATATCGAGCAGCCCACCAACCGCGATCTTAATGCCAATCCCGCGAATCAGATGCACGAGGCCGCCAAGCTCAAACCGGTCGTCATCGACGAATCGCTGGTCGACTATGACGCGCTGCTGCTAAGTCGTGAGCAAGGTTATTCCGGAGTGGCCCTGAAGGCCTGCAAGGGACACACCGAGGCGCTACTGATGGCGGCAGCCGCACAGAAAATGGAGATGTTTCTCTGCGTGCAAGATTTAACGTGTCCGGGATACTCTTTCCTGCATTCCGCCAGCCTCGCCGCCCGCATCCCCACCGTCGCCGCCATCGAGGGCAACGGCCGCCAATACTGCCCCGCCGGCAACAAACGCTGGGCGAAGCTCTTCCCCGGCATGTTCAAGATCACCGACGGCACCGTGGCCACGAGCGAGTTGGACGGCCTGGGATTGGGATTTTGAGATCTCTCACGCAGATCTAAATCCAACGGACGGCAGAAATTTCTTCGCCGTACGACTTTTTTCTTGATGCCGCTTCGAGCAAAATCGCCAGAACAATGGCCCAGTCCGTCAAAGTTCTCTGTCCGACAAGAGCACATTTTTTTTGGTCGCTGGATCACGATACGGTGCAAACCGGTCGTAACGTATTCCAGACAGGTTGTCCCGGAAGATGCGCGATCGTGCGACTCAGCTTCCATTTGGACTTTGATGGACCTGGTCTTGTATTGGAAAATCAGGTTGCCAAAGGAGATTTCGAGCACGGCGATTATTTTGACTTGGACGAGATCGTCGACGCAATTTCCCAAGGTGTGATGGAAGGTCTTCGCGAAGCGTCGCCTGACAATGAGCCAATTCAGGCGTTGAAAGTCGCAGTCGCAGATATCACAGTGCATCCGGTCGATACCCAGCCATATCATTTTGTTGAGGCCGCTAAGCGAGCTGTGCACCTGGCGGTCGACGAAGTAGGATTGGTCTATATGCGGCCATCGTGATTCCACCTTCACCGCTGCATTAAGCGCATGTCCTTCAAAGAGTTCCACCGGCGAAGTCGCTGCAATCCCTAAAGTCCGCCGGGCGAGAATGACGAAGTATGTAGCTGTCAGCGACGGGCGCATCGACCGGCACCGAACCGAGTGACTTCGGAATGGGTCATCCTTTTTGAACTCGCTGTTGACCTCTTGACGTAATGGGTGTTTAGCTGCGAGGTCCAAACAGGCCGCGCAGTTTACCTAAAATTCGCAGGCTCAGTCTTCGGAAAAATTTCACCGACCGCTGGCTTGACCGGAATTGGGGAAAGGTCCTATTCTGCCCGAAACGAAGACTCAAAAGGCGCCGTAGCCAAGTGGTCCAAGGCAGCGGATTGCAAATCCGCCATTCGTCGGTTCAAATCCGACCGGCGCCTCTACTCAAAGACCTGCCGCACACCGGGTTGCGGCAGGTCTCTTTTTTTTGGGCATTTCGGGTTTAACGCTCGACGGCCGCTTGTCGGGCGTCCGCCTGTGACGGGCGAACTTCCGGCGCGCGGTGCAATTTATGCAATTTGGTCGTGATCAGCTCGACGTTCAATTCGTAGTCGGTATTGTCGTTGAGCGGATTCGCCAACGGATCAATACCGAGATAAATTGTGTCCCCCTCTAAGACTTCCACGAATAGGTCGAAGTCCTGCCGGGGAGCGCCATTTTCGATAACTCCTGCCGCTAGTTCGCCGGGGTCCTCTGCGGTGCTGTTCATGTCGAGAAACCAGCCGATGCCGCCGTCGGGCGATTCTTCACGGCCGTCTTGATCATTGACAAATCCGTAGACGTGCACGATCCCCGAAACCGGGCTGGTCCAGGCCACGATTGGCATTTGCCCCTCCTCGCCGGGGTGCATATTCTTCGCCGTCACCGTACTCCCTTGCCAGCCGGGGATCATCGCGTAGGCCTGGAACTCTTCGCAGAACATCTCGTAGGGTTGATAGTCTCCATCCCGCTTACGATGTGCTGCGTGTAGATACCGCCAATCTCCGTTTTCCGCTTTCGGACAGTTCGGTAAGAAATCGGCATCTGATTGCGCGAGCAGGCGGCGATCCGAAATGTCGGGAACTGTAATTGTCTGGTATTCGATTTGGATATCGTAACGCGTAGAGTCGTTCAACGGATTGGCCCCCGCATCAACGCCGAAATAGATCATGTCCCCGGCCTGCACTTCAAACGAACGGTTGAAGGGCTGCGCGGCGCCGCCGTTTGCAATCGAACCATGCGCCAATTCCCCCGGCTCTTCCGGTGTGCTGTTCATGTCGACGAACCATTCGATACCGCCGTCACGAGCCTCTTCGCCGGGATCCGCATCCATAAAGAATCCGCGCAATATGATGCGGCCGGCGATCGGGCACTTCCAGGCAACTATCGGCATCCGCCCGTCCGTTCCCGGGTGCATGTTCGACGCGCTAATGGTGCTCCCACGCCAGTCCAGGGTTGCGCCGTAAGCTCTGTTGGCTTTTTGAAATATCGGGTAATGAAGATACCGGCCGTCCCGTTGACCGTGCGGCGAATACATATAATGCCAGTCGCCATTGACGGCCCCCGGCGCTCCCAGCACGAAATCACTGAAGGCCCGCGCGACTGGCCAGTTTGCCGGGGCCAGAATTGTCTGTCGTACTGCCGAGCGGTCCGCCTGAGTCGTTGCGACATCGGCGAGCGGAACAGGGGGAATCCGAACGTGCAACACGCCGGCGGCAATCAGCACGAGCAGCGTTGCCAGGATCGAAAGTAGGGCCGCCAGGGACTTGCGACGACGCACGAACCGCGCGATCCGTTTCGCCGGGCCGGACCGCTTGGCCAGGATCGGTTCGTGGTTTGCGTAGCGCGTCAAATCCTCGGCCAACGCCTTGGCCGTCGCATAGCGGTCAATGGGGCGATGCGCGATCGCCTTGAGAATAATCGTCTCCAAATCCCGGGGAATCGCCGGTTCGAGCTTGCGCGGGGCAATGGGCCCAATGTCGCTCGTATCCCGTGAGGGGTGACCGGGCGCATCCCAATCAAGCGGCCGAAGCGTGAGCATCTCATAGAGCGTGACACCCAAAGAATACACATCGCTCCGGCCGTCCAACGCGACCGGCTCGCTGGAAGCCTGTTCGGGGCTCATATATCGCAGCGTCCCCACGACCCCGCCAGTGGCGGTCAGTGATTTTTCTCCCTCGACGCAGGCCAAGCCAAAATCTGCGATCGACAACCGTCCGGTGCGGTCGACGATCAAGTTCGACGGCTTGATGTCACGATGTAGAATTCCTTGCTCGTGGGCATAATACAAACCTTCGGCTGCCTGGATTGCCCATTGCACCGTCATCGCGATCCGTTCACGCTTGTTGCGGATCATTGCGTGGATTCGCGCAAAGTGCGTGTCGTCGACTTCGGTAGCGGCATTTGGCGGTGGGAATTCTTGAGTCGGAGGGGCGATCGCGGATCGTTGTGAATCAGCGGCAATCCGCGTTGTGGCGTCGGGCGGTACCTGAAAATTCCCTGTCAAATTCTGGCGAGTGTCCTGCGTGTCGCCCGATTCTGACGGGGCGGCGAACGGCGTCCCCTCATGTTTCCGCAACCAGGCAATGAGCTTGCCGGCGTCCAGCCCATCGATGAACTCCATCGCGTAAAAATAAACGCCGCGGTCACAGCCAAATTGATAGATGCCGACAATGTGCGGATGCTTCAGCGCCGCCGCCGCTGTCGCCTCGTTCTTGAACCGCTGGAGTTGATGCTGATCGAGGACCGCGCCAAACGGCAGAATCTTGAGCGCTACCTGCCGCTGCAAAGAGATCTGTTCCGCCTCATAGACGATTCCCATCCCTCCGCGACCAAGTTCGCGGACCAGACGGTAGTCCCCCAAGACATACGGAAGTTCGTTGCTCGCGAACAGCCGCCCGGAGAGGATTGAAATCACGGGGAGAACGTCGCGGATGCTCTGCGCACGCTCAGGAAATTTGCGGCAGAACTCTTCAACGTCGACCGGAGCGCCGCGATCAAGCTGCCGCAAATATTCATCTGCGATTCCGGCCAGTTGGCGGTCGTAATCGCTCGCGGTGTTCGGCCGACGGTCGGTCACGGATTACCTTCCTGGAAAACGCTACAGAGGGGTTCCCGGTGGCCCGCAGCAATCAACTAAATATCCTAACCGGTTCGGCCAATGGTTGGCCACCGTAATCTCCGATTTCATGCGACCGCATTCCGGCACACGCTGAATTTCTCGCCGACGGTCGCGCCGAGAACGTCTCGGGATTAGGGGAGAGGGGCACGTGGCCCATGAGGCGAAAACCATTGGCGTTATCCACTGTCTGAATATTTTCGCTTCGCGCAACGTATGCTGGTTCGTCACCAGAGTTTCGCCTAAACTTAACCATAATCTCTTCGAAACGGCTTCCACACCCGATTCCGCATGTCCGTCACCGATTCATCAGCCGACGCCACGATCGTCAAAGCCACCGCCGATCAGGCGGCCACGGTGGTCGATGTGATTGCCCGAGGGTGTGATGACGATCCGGCGGTCAGCTGGGTCGTGCGGAAAGACCATCGCCGTTCCGCGGCGATTCACGAGTTCTTCCGCATGCTGGCATCCGTTTTATACACGCGGCATGACGAAAACTATCTGATGAGCGACGGCACTGGGGCGACAATGTGGCTGCCGCCGGGGATTAGCACCCACGTCGGCTTTGCGGAAACGCTCGGGCAACTCCCGGCCGTGCTGCGGATCGTTCGCTGGAGGGGATTGCGGCGAATGCTGCAGGTGCAGTCGCTCGTCGACGGCAACCACCCCCGTGAGCCGCATTATTATCTGTTCGCGATCGGTACGCTTCCCGAATTGCGCGGACGAGGGATCGGCTCAAAGCTGATGCGGCCGATGATCGAGCGTATGGACCGAGAACGCGCGCCCGCCTATTTGGAAAATAGCAAGCAGCAGAATCTGGCGTTTTACGAGCGGCATGGGTTCGAGGTCGTCAAAACCGTGCAGCTTCCCGGCGGGGGGCCGAATTTGTGGCTGATGTGGCGCGAGCCGCGGTAACGGCGGCAACGATGTCGTGGCAGGCTCATTTACCGATGGAATCCAATGCGTCATCAACGAGAACCCGTTTCGAAACCCGGTTGCGCTTGTTCGAGAAACTCGCATGCTAGCGTCTCCGTGACGCACCAGACGGTTTTGAAACGACTCGTAAGAAAAGGCCCATCGAACGGCCGTTGCCTTGTTGGTTGATCGGGCACATCTTAGAATCGCCTCGGTCGCATTTGCGGCACATACACATCCCCTATTCGGGCGGAATTGCTCCGCAAGAAGGTCTTTTACATGTCTCGCCGTGCTGTTCGTGACTTGGTTGACGGAGAATCCGTCGAAGAGATTTATGTCATCGCCGACAAACAACTGCGGGCCAATCGCAACGGAAATACCTACCTGTTGGCCAATCTCCGCGACAAGACGGGGGCCATCAGCGGGCTGATGTGGAACGTCAGCGAAACCTCGATGGCCCACCTTGATGCGGGGGCCTTCGTGAAGGTTCAGGCCAAAGTGCAGATGTTCCAAGGCACCCTGCAGATGATCCTCACCAAGATCGAAGCGGTCCCAACCGAAGGCCTCGATCCGGAGGAATTTACCCCTCAGGCTGAGTGCGACGTCGAGCGACTCACCGCTCGAATGGCCGAACTGGTCGCCGAAATTGACGATGACGACGTCCGCGAATTGCTGCAGCGGTTTTTGGCGGACGAAGACTTCATGCAGGGATTCACGCAAGCCCCCGCCGGCACGAAAGCACACCATGCCTACTTGGGCGGTTTGCTCGAACACGTCGTCAATATGATGGAGGTCGCCGACCGGATAGCGCCGCTGTATCCCAGTGTCGATTTTAATCTTGTAAAAGCGGGTGTGCTGCTGCATGACGCGGGCAAGATACGTGAATTAGACCATGAAGAGAGCTGCATCTATACTGACGCGGGGCAATTGTTGGGGCATTTGGTGATTGGCGTGGAAATGCTCAACGAAAAACTGGCCGAATGGGCGGCGGAAAAGGGGACGCCGTTTCCCGAAGAAACGGCACTGCGGATCAAACACCTGATTCTTAGCCATCACGGGACCTACGAATTCGGCAGCCCAAAGTTGCCGATGACCCCCGAAGCGGTCGCTCTGCATCACATCGATAATCTCGACGCCAAGGTGAACGAGTTTCTCCGTGACATCAGCGACGATCCCAACGGCAAATCGCATTGGACGGCCTTCAACCAGCGGCTCGGCCGGAAATTATTCAAGGGTGCCTCCGGTGATTGAGGCTTGAAATCGTCTTTTCGCCCCTATGCCCGGATCGTCACGTGTTCGGATTCAAACAGGCTTTGGTTTTTCAGATTCCTACATGAGTTACACCTCGGCTGAAAACGACATCGCATGGCGGCATTGGCGGCGGGAATGGTCGTTGCCCCCCGAAGTCGTCTATCTGAATCACGGCTCATTCGGCCCCGCCGCACGCGAAGTGCAGCACGCCCGGCAGGAATGGACGGACCGCCTGGAATCCCAGCCGTTCGACTTTTTCGTAAGGCATGTTGAGGCGGAATTGCTGCATGCCGCCGAGTATTTGGGGGAGTTTGTCGGCACCTCCGCCGACAATTTGGCCTTCGTTGACAATGCCACGACGGGGATGAATATTGTCGCTAAGTCGCTGGACCTGAAGCCAGGGGACGAAATTCTCACCACGAATCACGCCTATGGGGCGGTGCTTCGAATCTGGCGGACAATCTGTCAAAAAGCCGGGGCCAAATTGGTCGTGCACAAACTCCCCGATCCGTTGACCGACGGGCAGGAATTGACTGACTCGCTGATGTCGGCCGCTAGCGACAACACGCGATTGATCGTTGTCGATCACGTTACTTCCCCCACCGCCGTGATCTTTCCCGTCGCAGACATCTGCCGGCGGGCACAGTCGCGGGGCATTTCGATTTGCATCGACGGTCCGCACGCGTTGGCAATGTTGCCGTTGAACATCGACGCCCTCGGCTGCGATTTTTATCTCGCCAGCGGACACAAATGGCTCTCCGCGCCGTTCGGATCGGGATTTCTCTATGCGCATCCCCGCGTCCAGCGGAATCTGGAACCGCTGGTCATCAGTTGGGGCGGCAGTCTGGCCGGTGCCGAAGCACGTTGGCAAGATGAGTTCCATTGGTCCGGCACCCGGGACCCCGCTCCGCAACTGACGATTCCCGCTGCGATCGATTATTTGTGTCGCGCCGGGATTCGCAATTTCCGCCGCCGCTCGCACGATTTGGCACAATACGCCCGCTATCGCATTGCCGAAGTGACCGGATTGCCCACGGAGCTCCCGGACAGCCAGGCCTGGTACGGATCGATGATCGCCCTGCCGTTGCCGCCTGCAGAAGAGCCGCCGCTCAAGAAGGGAGTCCGCGATCCGCTGCAGGCACAACTTTGGAAACAGCACCAGATCGAAGTTCCCGTGATCCATTGGCAAGGCAAACGGCTGTTGCGGATTTCGTGCCATCTCTACACATCCGCACGCGAAGTCGACGGCTTGGCCGATGCGCTGCGGAATTTGCTATGATCGTCAGCGACAGCGCGGCTGCCGGCGCGCCGATTAGTTTGCGACCGCTCATCTTGCCGAGGAGGGAAATCATGCCGTTTATCGACATCAACACGATCCAGGCCATCGAACCGGTCCCCGGCTGCCGAATGCGGACCCCCTATGGCGAAAACCTGATGCTCTCCTATCTGGAAATGGACGAAGGGGCCGTCGTCCCGCTGCACGACCACCCGCACGAGCAGGGGGGCATTCTGTTGAAGGGGCAGATCGAACTGACCATCGGCAACGAAACCCGACTCTGCGAAGCGGGGTCGTTGTTTATCATTCCCCCCAACACCCCGCACAAAGCGGTCGCGGTGAATGGCCCCGCCACCGTGCTCGACGTATTCAGCCCGATCCGCGAGGATTACGCCGAGTTGTTCAATAAATACATTCCACAGGTCTGATTTACGCGGGATTTTCAGCAGTTCTCAGTGAGGTGGTACCAAGAGTGGCACCAAGAC
>CALFYU010000377.1 GCA_937952455.1 uncultured Planctomycetaceae bacterium | reverse complement strand
TCTTCCTGACCGTCGAACGTATCCGCGCCGGCGCCGACTTCTGGCGCGAGCACCCCCAGTGGCGCGTGGGCAAAATCGGTGATGAGATCCGCCCGATTTTCGCGGAGATCATCGGCGGCAGCAAAGAACACCGCGTGCACCCCATCGTCGCCTCCTGGTTTCCCGGGGCGCTCAATTTCGCCATTCCCGAAGTTCGCGCGCAACGTCTCGCGGAGCTTCGCGAATGTTGTGAGCGATATCCGATCGACGGCATCGACATCGATTTCCAGCGGTTCCCGATCTACTTTCCGCAGGACGCCGGTCCTCAGAATGAGGAAACCATGACCGCCTGGATACGCGAGGTGCGGGCGATGACCCGCGAAGTGGGCGAAAAACGGGGCCGACCGCTGCTTCTCTCCGCCCGCATCATGGCCCGCCCGCGACAAAACTTGGCCATCGGGCTCGACCCGGTCACATGGGCCAAGGAGGGACTGGTCGACTTTGTGGAAGTCTCGCATTACCTGCGGAACGATTTTCCGCTGCCGATTAAGGAGTATCGCGCCCTGATGCCGGCGGAATTGCAGATTTATGCCTCAATCGAGGTGGAAAAAGAATCCGATCGCTACCGCAGCATCGCCCGCCAACTCTACGATGACGGCGTGGATGGACTGATGATGTTCAACTATTTCACCCGCCGCGAAGGGGGCGAGGAACCCGATTTCACGCTGTTTCGCGAACTGAGCAACCCGGCCGCCATCCCGCCGGTTGCTCCCGCCGGGAAACAATAACATCGCACGCAACCGTGCTTGCCGTTTCCGCGCGATCCCGGCAGAATGACACGTTGCGAGATGTTTCGTTCTGCCCCAGTGGTTTCGGAGTTCTTTCCCATGGCAAGCAATGCCGTCTTGATATCGTTGTGCTCGTTCGCGGTGCTGATCCTGGCCTATTTTACCTACGGTAAGTATTTGGCGCGGCGTATCTTTCGTTTGGATCCCGATCGCCAAACGCCTGCGCACTATAAACAAGACGGCGTGGACTATATCCCCACGCGGGTGCCCGTATTGTTTGGACATCACTTCGCCTCGATCGCTGGATTGGGACCGATTCTTGGTCCGGCGATTGCCGTGATTTGGGGATGGGGTCCGGCTGTGTTGTGGGTCGTCGTTGGCTGTGTCTTTATGGGAGCGGTTCACGATTTGGGAGCGCTGACCGTTAGTCTGCGCTACCAGGGCCGGTCGATCGGCGACGTCTGCAGCGACCTGATCGGACATCGCGCACGGTTTTTGTTCCTGCTGATCATCTTTTTTCTGATGTCGCTCGCTATGGGGGCGTTCGTCAATGCCATCTCGGCCCTGTTCGTCAAATTCAATCCCGACGCCATCATTCCCTCTTTCGGCTTGATGCTCGTGGCGATGTGTATCGGAATTGCCGTCTACCGATTACGGATTGGCCTCGGCCCAGCCACTGCCGTCGGGCTGATTGCGTTCGGCGGGTTAATTTATTGGGGCGTCCTGCAGCCGCTGCCAACTTATGCCTGGTTCGCGTCAGAGGAGACGCAAGAACTGCTCGCCGAAGGGCGGGCTGCCGGCGAGAGTGTTGATAACGGATCCATCGGGGCCGTGGCGTTTCTGGAGCAGGGAGGCCACGAACAAGCCGCCGCCGACCTGACCGCAGCCGCTTCGACGGCGAGCCGCACGTGGATTTATGTCCTGCTGGCCTACGGTTTCATCGCGTCGGTGCTGCCGGTCTGGCTGCTGCTTCAGCCGCGGGACTATATCAACAGCTTTCAACTCTATTTTGCACTGGCGTTATTAGTGGCTGGCTTGGCGGTCGCCGCGGCAACGGGATCGGAGTTTAACGTGATCGACGCCGCCGTCTATCGCCCGCAGCCCGAAGGAGCGCCGCCGATGGTGCCGTTCTTGTTCGTGACGATTGCCTGCGGCGCCGTGAGCGGGTTTCACAGCCTCGTCTCCAGCGGCACGACGGTCCGGCAACTCAATCGCGAAACGGATGCCCTGCCGATCGGCTTTGGTGCGATGCTGACCGAAGGGGCTTTAGCGATTTTGGTGATCATGGCCTGCGTGGCCGGCCTGGGTGCCGCCGCCTGGCAGGAGGGGGGGGCGTATGCCACCTGGGGCGGTATCCAAGGAGGCGGGCTAGGGGTTCAACTCAGCGCCGTCGTCAAAGGGGGCGCGAATTTCCTCAGCGTCGTGGGGATCTCGCCGCGGATTGGGACGGCGTTTCTGGCTGTGACTGTCGTCGCCTTTGCCATGACCACGCTGGATTCGGCGACGCGGCTATTGCGGTTCAATGTCGAGGAGATCTTTCGGTCGTTGAAAATGGAGCCGCTGGCCAACCGGTATTTTGCGTCGCTGATCGCCGTAGCGGGTATCGCCCTGTTCGCGCAGCCGAAAGGGGCGGTGCTCTGGGTGTTATTCGGCACGACGAACCAGTTGCTGGCCGGGCTGACGCTCCTGGCGGTGAGTCTGTTCCTCTTCAAACTGCGGCGGCCGATCGTTTATACGATCATTCCGATGGTGATCATGCTGGCGATGACCGCCTGGGCGATGGCATTTCAGTTGGACAAATTTCGGGATGAGGAACAATGGCTGCTGTTCTCGGTCTCGGTGGTGGTGCTGGCGATGACCGCCTGGTTGATCGTGGAGGCGATTTTGTCCTTCCGCCGCGGCCGCGGGGGCTTGAGCATCGAGCACGACGACGAATCGCACGACGAGCCGGCGGAGGTCACAGCCGCGACGCACTTGGGGTAACGCGGGCAAAAGCAATGTAACGAGGTGCACCGTGCCGGAATTAACGTCTGGAACGAATAGTGCGCCCCGGGTCTCGATCATCCTTATTCGTGAATCGGCCGAACAGGTGACCGGCAGCGGCTGTTGCGGACGGCTCGAAGGAGATTCGTCGCTAACGGGCGGCGCGCGGGCGTTTCAGCGAGCGCGGTCTCAGCAAGAGGCCTTCGGCATCTTGCACCGTGCGGTGGTTGAGTTCTTCGCCGACGAACAGCGCCGCAGCGAATTGACGATTGTCACCGTCGATCCGCGGAACCAAGTCTATCTGTTTCCCAAATTGGTCAAAGACGTGTGGCGCTATCGTCCCGGCTGGTGGTGCGGACTGTGCACGGCGCTGCAGTTCTTTTCGTTACCGGCGGTGATCATCAACGGCCGAGTCCTCAGCAGGCGCGGCCAACTGCTGGATCCCGACGCACTCTGTCACGCGATCCGTGAAATCTTGTCGGCACCACACGCACAATCGGTACACGGGGAATTCTCCTGAGCATGCACAAGACGACTGGTCGCAGCGAAGTCAAGTCACCCCGGTGATGTTTCGTCAAAATTTCAGGCAGGCAATCGTCACAGTTGGCACTAGCGTAATAGATTACCCTGAGATTCTCGCGAACAATCGTTTTTGCCAAAGCAGACTCCTCTAGCAAGATAGCGTTGACGATTATTCAAGACGTCTCCTTGAACTTCCGCAACAAGGGAAGTGCGCATCCGAATTGTCGACGACTGCCGGCAAGCCGCATGCGAATTCAACCCACTGCTGCAGATCGTTTGACAGCGGAGACGGATGTCAAACCTTGCCGACGTCGCACACCCTAGGGGTCGCCGTTCAGCAGGGCGCGAGGACCGGGACGTTCTCATCAGGGCGGTGATTCACCGGATGCAAACAACCGGCCGTGTCGGCGCGTGACGAAACACTGACAGTCGCGCGGTGTACCGCCGGATGATTTAGTAGCCGGACCCAATTTGTACATTCTACAAAATTCACCAAATTGTCTTGGCTGACGAATTTCTCGACGTATGGTTGCGTGTGGCGTTTTTGCCACGTGCAACGAACTGGGTGTTTGCGGTGAGTTCGCCGTCGGTCCTTGCCGGCTGACATTGGATTCGCAAACCCCTTGTGACGTTGAAACCTGGATCCATCCGGCGATCAATCGAAGAATCGTGGGGCGGGGCCAAATAACCGATGGCGGTACCGGTGACCGCCGAGAGAGTGGACGAACGCGGCGGGCGGAATCCAAGTCCGTCGCCGGGCCGGCCGTCTTTCGGCGAGCACATGGAGAATGGACAACCGTTTGTTCTCTCTGGGTTCTCCGTTGCCGTTGAAGTCAGAAACCTATTCTCGAACAGGATCCGCAGAGGGTCTAAGGAGTGAAGCCGATGCTTGTTTTGTCGAGACAACGCGACGAGAGCATCATCATCGGTGACAACATTGTGTTGACGGTCGTCGATATCCGCGGCGACAAGGTCCGTTTAGGCATTGATGCCCCCAAAGAGATCCCGGTTCATCGCCAGGAAGTCTATGAGGCCATCCAGCGAGAAAATCGCCGAGCTGCCGAACAGAACACCGATGATGGCGAAACCGCGGCCAAGTCCGCGCCGTCCAACCAATAACGCGACATCAAACCTGAATGGCCGAAGTTTCGCTGCCGCGACATGACGGAATCGGGATTCCTCCCGCCAATGTTGCCAATTCGATTCAAAAGCCGTGCGTGTGGAAGCGGCAATACGATCAAATCGATTCCAAGTTGCCAAATCCCAATACGAAGTCAACGAAGTCTGAGAGAGTCTTGGCGCGATTAAGTGCTTTCATATTTGTCACTTGCGACGCTCCCATCACAGTCACGCCCTTGAAGGGCAGCGGCAACGTGCGTGGTAAAAGCCTCGCAAGCGGAAAACTTTTACCAAAGTTCCCCAAATTCACTAAAGCAACAAAGCAATCGCGCCGATATTCGATGAATGAGACAAAAGCTCGCGCGAAACGGTCCGCCCACGGTCTGACATGGATCGGTGAGTTGCGTCCGCCGAAAACACCGTGCCGTGGGCGAGTTCGAAGCGACCTGTTCCCTGCGTAAAACTAGTTCTCGGCCCCCCAGTTGGTCAGCTTTTCTCTTATTGAAAGCCAACCAGAGAAAACCGGAGTCGTGGGGCCGTTTGGTGAAACCCAATTATTCCGCTCAGGAATTTCCACCCCACCTAGCGACACTCACGATTCCCTCCCACCCCCGCAAGGCCGGTGACGGACAAATCCAAGAAGGAAAGGCTGTTTTGAAATGACAAGGATCAACACAAACGTTGCGGCGTTACGGGGCCTGAGAAGCGTCCAACGCGCCAATTCGCTTCTCAATACCTCGCTGGAACGGTTGTCCACTGGTGTCCGCATCAACTCTGGTAAAGATGATCCGGCCGGTTTGATTGCCAGCGAAACATTGAAGTCTCAGATCATCGCCATTGAGACCTCGATTAAGAACAGCAATCGCGCGAACAACGTGATCGCGACGGCCGACGCCGCTTTGGGCGAAATCAGCGGACTGCTCAACCAGATCCGCGGATTGGTCCAGGAAGGGCTGAACAGCGGTGCCCTGTCACAAACCGAAATTGACGCGAACCAGCTGCAGATCGACTCGGCTCTTTCAGCCATCAACCGGATTTCCGCCAACACGACCTTCGGCGGCGACAAATTGATCGACGGATCGAAGTCGTTCACCACGCAGGTCAGCACGACCAACGCGGCCAAGATCAGCGACTTCCAGATCGACGAAGCGGTGTTCGGTTCCAGCTCCACGATTGTGGTCGACGCCACCGTCGCCACCGCGGCGGAAAGGGGAACACTCTACTACACTGGCGGCGACCTGACCCAAGAAACGACGATCGAAATTTCCGGCTCAGTCGGCAGCCAAGTTCTGTTCTTCGGATCCTCCAGTACCTACGAAAACATTCGCGACGCCATCAACGCGGCGACCGACGTTACCGGGGTCCAAGCGAGCTTCGTCGACGATGCGACTTCTGCTGCGGCTGCTGCGGGAACGGTCACCTTAGCCGCCACCGGAACGGCTGCGACCGCCGGCACGGCGACCTTTACCTCCACGGGCGATGAAAACGACCTGTCCTTCACCGCCGCGACCGCCGGGGCCTTCAGCGGCACAAACGCCGTCTCCGTCGTCTTCTCGCTGAACACCGACACCAACGATGCGTCGTCCGTTTCGGTGACCGGCAATCAGATCACGATCTCGCTGCAAAACGACACGAACAGCGCATCCATCGCCGTCGCGTCGGACATCGAAGCCCTGTTCAACGCCAATACCAACGCGACCGCGCTGGCTAGCATCAGCCTGCCGGATGACAACGGTACGACCGGTGCGGGTGTCGTTTCGGGGACGCTGACGAATGCCACGTTGAACAACGGTACGAACAACTACGATACGAACAACGACATTCTTATCACCAACGATACGGCGGGGCTGCTCACCGGAACCAACATCCCCTCGATCGCCTTTTCGCTGCAAGCGGACAGTAACGACGGGACGTCGGTCTCCGTGTCCGGTTCGGCAATCACCGTCGCCTTGGCCGTCGATGCCACGCAAACCGATACGTCCGCTGTGCAGGCTTCTGACGTGATTGCCGCGATTAATGGCAACACCGCCGCTGCCGCCCTGGTGACCGCCTCCAACGCCACCGGCAACGACGGATCGGGATACTTCAACTACACCTCTGCGGCCCAGACCATCAACGGAACCGATGCCACCGGCGCCACTACGGCCACGTTAACGCTCAGCTCTCAAAACTACGGCTCAAGCGAGTTTGTGGAAATCAACGTTCTGGCCGGGTCTTTCGACACCTATGACTCGACCGGCACTTCGGCGACGCAAATCTCCCGCGACGTGGGAGCCGACATTGTGGCCAACGTCAACGGCCAAGTCGCCCAAGGAACCGGTTTGAAGGCTTCGGTTTCCGGTGCCAACCTGGTTGCCGCCTTGTCCTTCAACGCTGCGAACAATACGGTCGGCGAAACCGCCCAAATCACGATCACCGGCGGCGGCTCGCTGTTCCAAATCGGACAGGAAGTCTCCGCGGCCGGCCAATTGGGTATGGGTATCGAAGCGGTGAACACTGCCCGGTTGGGCGGCATCTCCGGCAAGATCTACGAACTCGGTTCCGGTCGGGGCAAGAGCCTCAACGACGTGGGTCCGAACGTCAGCGGCGCCGACCTGGTCAATATCATCGACGAATCGATCAATCGCGTCTCCCGGTTGCGTGGTCGGCTCGGTGCGGTCCAAAAGAACGTGATCGAAACGAACATTACTTCGCTGGGTGTGGCGTTGGAAAACATTTCCGCCGCCCGCAGCGAAATCATCGACACGGACTTCGCGGCCGAAACCGCCCAATTGACCAAGAGCCAGATCATCTCGCAAGCGTCGATCTCGGTTCTGCAAATCGCCAACAACAACCCGCAACAGGTTTTGACCCTCCTCGGTTAAGACGGTTCACCCACGGGTGAACAGCGGCAAAAGACACACGGCGTCATTTCCTCTCAGAAGTGACGCCGTTTTCTTTCTTTGAACGCAGTGAACTCCCGGCGGTCCGCGTCGAGAGCGGCCTCGATTCGTAAAGGCGTTTCACGGCAACGGCGAAAGTCGGCTCATTCGGCACATTGGGCGGAGCCGATACGTTCCTTAGAGGCGCTCGATGTCCGTCGCTGCGACATCATTACGACCGGTGAAGAGCTCGTGACCACGGGCGGGCAACGCGCGGGAACGCCGTCCCTATTGTCGCCGCGCCAACAGCGTACTGCAGCCGGACGTGGGGATGTGCACGGGCCATGTCGGAATTTCACCCCGCCGGAACGACACGATGTTGACCATCTCAAATCAGGGAACCCGGCAACGCTGCCGCTTTGAACCGGCTGACCTCAAAACGGCCGAACGGCTGTGCCGCCAGATCCTCCGCATTGATCCTTCGCAAGCGGACGCCTGGCACCTGTTAGGGATTGTCACCCACTCTCAGGGACGCAACCGCGAGGCGGTCGATGCCATCCGCCGCGCAATGGCAATTGCCGGCGACGAATCCGACATCATTGATCGGCCGAGCCGACGTAGGCTCGACCGCGCCATCGAAACGTACCGCCACTCGTTTCAGCAAGACCCCGCTTCGGCCGACGTCTACTACAATCTCGGATGCGAGCAATTGGACGCTGGAGAGTGTGGCGATGCCGTGTCCAGCTTTGAACACGCGTTGGAGATTCGCCCCGATTGGACCGAAGCCCGCCGCGGTTTAGGCGAAGCCTGTTATCTGGCTGAGGATTATCTACGGTCGATCGAAAACCTAGAGCCGATAGCCGCCGCCGCGCCCGATCGCAGTGAAATCAACCGCATGTTGGCCGAATGTTTTCTGAAAACCGCCAATGCCCCGCGGGCAATCGAGCGGCTTCAAGCGGCACTACAATTCGAGCCGCGCGATGCGGATTTGCACTACAAGCTCGGACGCGCTCATCTATCCCAACGACAGGCCGGTCGCGCGGAGCGTTGCTTTCAAACTGCGTTGCAGCTCGACCCGGACCACGTGGCGGCATGGCACGATCGCGGAGCGGCGCTATTGAACCTAGGAAACACGGCCGAGGCCAAACGCCATTTTGCCGAAACGCTCGCGCGGAATGCCCAGCACGTCGACGCCCTGTGCAACCTGGGGCTCATCTATCTCCTGTCCAACGAACTCGAAACCGCCGGTGACTATTGCCGCCGCGCCATCGCGGTCGATCCGCGGCATGCCGTCACGCGGAATATCCTCGGCAACGTACTCCGCGCACAGGGACAACTTGCCGAGGCGATTTCCGAATTCCAGAGTGCGCTGCAACTGAGCGCCGCGTTCACCGAAGCGCATAACAATTTGGCGCTCGCCTACCAAACTCAGGGCCGCATTGAGGATGCCGTCACACACTACCGCCGCGCGGTCAAGGTCCGCACCGATTGTGCCGCCACGCACAGCAACTTGTTGTTGAGCCTGCATTATCTTCCGGACAACGATCCGCAGACACACTTCCAAGAACACCTCAATTGGGCGGCGGCGCACGGGCAATGCCGGCGAATCGAGCAGCACAACAACACCCGCGATCCGGCACGCCGGCTGAGGATCGGCTACGTATCGCCCGATTTTCGCGTCCATCCGGTCGGCACCTTTATCGAGCCGATCTTGCGGAACCACGACACGGCAAACTTTGAAATCACGTGTTATTCAAATGCCACCGCTCCGGACGATGTGACGGCCCGCATCGAAGCGAGCGCCGATCGCTGGCGGGTAACGAACTGGCTAAATGACGACGACCTCGCCGCGACAATTCTCACCGATGGGATCGACATTCTCGTCGATTTGGCCGGACACACCGCCGGCAATCGCCTGTCGGTCATGGCCCGCAAACCGGCCCCGGTACAAATGACGTACCTGGGCTACGGCGGAACGACCGGTCTGGAGGCGGTCGACTATCGTCTCACCGATGCCGTCGCCGATCCGGACGGAGAACCGGTTTGCCATACCGAACAACTCGTGCGCCTTGAGCGCGGATTATTGTGCTTCGAGCCGCCCGCCACAGCGCCGCCCGTGGCGCCTTCGCCTCACCTGCGCAACGGGTTCGTCACCTTTGGCTCTTTCAACAACCCTGCCAAGATCAATTCCGCAACCGTCGAATTGTGGTCCCGTATATTGTCCGTTGTGCCGTCGGCGCGGCTGTTGTTGAAGTACCCGACATTTAAGGACGCTGGAACTGCCGAACATTGCCGGCAACTGTTCGCCGGCTTCGGGATTGATCTGCGACGTATCGAATTCCGCGGCGGCAAGCTGCCGTTTGACGAACATCTTTCGGCTTATGGGGAGATCGACGTGATGTTGGACCCCATTCCGTATACCGGTTCCACCACAACCTGCGAATCGCTCTGGATGGGGGTGCCGGTACTGACCCTGCGTGGACGGACTTTTGTCGGGCGGATTTCGGCGAGCATTCTCACCCAATTGAATATGCCGGAATTGATCGCCGAAACGGCGGAGGAGTACGTCGCCCGTGCCGCGCGGCTCGCCGAAGAGGCGGACAAACTGTCCGATATTCGGACCGCGATCCACGAGGAAGTCCGCAACTCGCCGCTGTGCGATGCCGTCGGCTACACACGTGAATTGGAAGCGGTCTATCGCCGGGCGTGGCGGCAATGGTGCCGTGAGGAGTCCAGTTCCCTACCACAGTGACGTACACGGCGGCGACTACGGACATGAACGAGAGTGTTTCCCTAATTCGCGCGGCAATCCAAAAACACCAGGCCGGCAGGCTCGGTGAAGCGGAAGAGTTGTATCGACGGGTGTTGCGCATCGACCCCGGTCATGCCGACGCGCTGCACCTGCTGGGTGTCGTCGCTCATCAGTCCGGTCGTCATCAGGTGGCCGTGGAACTGATTCGGCGTGCTCTAAGCGTCGACGACAACAATTATCTGTATCACAGCAACATCGGCGCCACCCAGCATGCCTTAGGACGGATCCACGACGCACTGGCCAGTTGTCGCCGGGCGGTGGAGCTTGCTCCCGATTACGCGGCCGCGCACTACAACTTGGCCCGTGCTCAGCAAACCGCCGGCGACGTCGTTGCCGCAGAAGCGGGTTATCGCCGGACGTTGCAGCTGGAACCCCGTCATGCCGAAGCACGGTTGAACTTGGGGAACTTGTTGCAAGGACGGGGCGAGATCGAGGCTGCGATCATTGAATTCCGCGAGGCAGTCCGCGCAAATCCCCGTTTCGCCTACGCGCATTACAATTTGGGCAACGCCCTATTCGAAATCGGGCGAACTGACGAAGCGATCGCGTGCCTGCAGACGACCATCGAACTCAAGCCGGACTATGCCGAGGCGCACAACAACCTCGGCAATATGTACCGCAGCCGCGATCAACTCGACGAAGCCCTCACCTGCTTCACAGCGGCCTGCCGCATCAATCCCCAGCACGCGGTCGCGCACAATAACCGCGGATCGGTGCTGCAGTCGCAGGGCTGCGTACCGGAGGCACTTGCGGCCTACATACAATCGCGGCAGCTCGTACCCACAGACGCCGCGACGCACAGCAACGCGCTGGTGGCCGCAAATTATCTCTGGGACCTCTCAACCCAAGATTTGTTTCAACTGCATCGCGATTGGGCCGCACAGCACGCGGCCAACGTTGCGCCGCGCCGATTTCAAAACGTCCCTGATCCCAACCGGCGACTGCAGATTGGATATGTCTCGCCCGATTTTCGCAAACACCCGGTCTCCCACTTCTTCCTGCCGCTGCTGCAGGCACATCGTCGCACAGAGACGGAGATCACCTGCTACAGCAACACAGCCCGTCCGGACGCGACGACGGCACAAATCCAGAACCTGACCGACCGCTGGCGCGATGTTCGCCGAGCAAGCGATGATCAATTGGCCCAGAAGATCGTCGAAGACGAAATCGACATCCTCGTTGATCTCGCCGGGCATACGGCCCGCAACCGTTTGCTCGTGTTTGCGCAAAAGCCCGCGCCGCTACAGGTCAGCTTTTTGGGATATCCCAACACGAGCGGGCTGCCGGCGATCGACTATCGGTTCACCGACTCGATTGCCGATCCGCCTGGGGAAGCGAGCCTGTACAGTGAAACGCTGATCCGACTGCCCGGACCGTTTTGTTGCTATGCGCCGCTGAATCATAACAGCCGAATCCAATCGCTTCCCGCCGACAGCAACGGCGTGATCACCTTCGGGTCGTTGCACAACTTGGCGAAGCTCAATCCGCAGCTGATCGACACTTGGAGTGCGGTGCTTAAGGAGATTCCTCGATCGCGGTTATTGATCGCCCGTTCTACAATGTCTCGATCGATTGCCCAGCGGCTGCATGAGGAATTCGCACAGCGCGGCGTTCCCGCCGGGCACGTCGAATTTCGCACGCTTTCCAAGGCGCCCGGAGACTACTTGCGCGTCTATGAAGAAATCGACGTGATCCTGGATGCGTTTCCCTGGAACGGACATACGACGACGTGCGAGTCACTGTGGATGGGCGTGCCGGTGCTCACGCTTTGCGGTAACCGGCATGCAGGCCGCATGGGCGCCAGTTTGCTCACGCAGGTCGGGCTGACTGATTGGATCGCAGAGTCGCGGGACAATTACATCGCAAGGGCCGTTCGCCACGCGGACGACCTATCGTCGTTGCGGGAATTGCGGCACTCGCTGCGTAAACGACTGCTGAATTCGCCCGTCTGTGACGCGCGCCGCTACGCCGACGACGTCGAATCCGCTTACCGGAGCATGTGGCGAAATTGGTGTGCGTCGGGATCGTCGTTTGGGATCGATACGTTGCAACGGGTGACCGCATGACGAGTGTTGTACCCGATTTGCGTGAGGCGTTTGCCAGGCATCAAGCGGGTGACCTTGTGGAAGCGGAGCGCCTGTATCGTGCCATTTTGGAGGGCGAACCGACACACGGCGAAGCACTGCATCTGTTGGGCGTGCTTACGCATCAATCGGGTCAGCCCGCTACGGCAGTCGAACTGATCGGCCGTGCCTTGCAACACGCCCATCCGCCGCGAGCCATGATGTATTGCAATCTCGGCGCGGCCCATCAGGCGTTGGGCGCGTTCGACACAGCCGTCGCCCATTATCGCCGGGCCTTGCAAATGCAGCCCGATTACCTTGATGCTCAACACAATTTGGCGACGGCGTTTGCCGGCTTGGGCGACCATCAACAAGCAGTCGTCGCCTATCAACGCGTCCTCGCAGCTCATCCCGGTCATCGCGCCGCACGGAGGAATCTCGGCAAATCGCTGCACAACCTAGGACGCATGGACGAGGCGGCAACGTGTTATCGCGCGGTTCTCGACAATCATCCGGCCGACCGGGACGCACTGCTGAGCCTGGGCACGGTACTCGCGCTGTCGCGGCAACTTAATGACGCGGCGGAATGTTTCGCGGATCTCGTCCGGTTGGCACCGCAGCATCCGCAGGCCCATTTCAACCTAGGGCGAATCCGCCACGATCAAGGCCGTTTGGAGGAAGCAGTAACACACTATCGGCAGGCGGTCGAGTGCGATGCTGCGTATGTCGATGCTTGGAACAACTTGGGAGTGGCGCTGAAGTCGCTCAACCGCTTCGATGAAGCCGGCGAATGCTTCCAACGGATCGTCGCCTTGATGCCCAACTCGGCAACGGCTTATTTCAATTTGGGAAATGTGCTCCGCGCACAAGACCGGAATCGCGAGGCGATCGACTGCTACCGACGCGGGCTACAGATCGAGCCGGAGCATATCGAATCATATCTCAATCTGGGGACCGCGCAGACGGCGGCGGGAGAATTCATCGAGGCGGAGCAGACTTATCGCACCGCACTTTCAATCTGCCCGGAATCCATTGAGGTGCATCTCAACCTGGCGTCGATACTGCAAGTGCAAGGCCGCTTGGCGGACGCGGCGGAGGTCTATGAGCGCGCCGCGATCATCGATCCCGCCTGCGAGGCAGTGCACAGCAATGCATTGATGGTACCGCTGTACCGGCCGGAGATTGCGGCCGATGAGGTTTTTCGACGTCATCAAGCGCGGGGCGCGCGTTTCGCGAACGCCGCCGCGTCGGACTCATCATTCCCCCACGACCGCAACCCGCAGCGGCCGCTGCGGATCGGGTATGTCTCCCCCGACTTTCGCGTGCACCCGGTCGGATTCTTTATGGAATCGATTCTCCGCCGTAACGACCGCGGGCAATTTTCCGTGACCTGCAACGCGGAACATGCCCAAGACGACCGGATGACCGAACGCCTCCGCCCCCTGGTCGACCGCTGGCGAACAACCCACCGGCGGAGCGACGAAGAAGTTTGCCGCATGATTCGCGAGGACGCGATCGACATCCTCATCGATCTTGCCGGTCATACCTCTGGAAACCGATTGCCGGTCTTCGCCCGCCGCCCGGCTCCGGTGCAGATGACTTACTTGGGCTACGGCACGACGACCGGTTTGACGACGATGGATTACCGCCTGACCGATGCCGTGGCCGATCCCCCCGGTGAAACGGGGCGGCATACCGAAGAACTGTTGCGAATTCCCGCCGGCATGTTGTGTTTTACGCCCCCAGCGGATGCCCCCGGAGTCTCAATGCCGCCCGCACTGCAGACCGGACAGATAACGTTCGGGTCGTTTAACAACCTCAGCAAACTGAGCGAGCCGACACTCGACCTCTGGGCGGATCTGTTGCGGGCCATTCCCAACGCGCGGCTCCTATTGAAGAACCGCTCATTTGCCGACGGCACGGTCCGCGCGCGATTCGCCGACAATTTCGCGGCGCGGAACGTCGCGACCAGTCGAATTGAACTGATCGGACCAACAGCGTCGATCACCGAACACTTGTCGCTCTACGGCCGTGTCGACTTGGCCTTGGACCCGTTTCCCTACAACGGAGCGACAACGACCTGCGAATCGCTGTGGATGGGGGTGCCGGTCATCACGCTCCGCGGGAGCGCATTCGTGGGGCGCATGACTGCGTCACTGCTTACCACGATCGGACTTAACGAATTCATTGCCGAAACGGCGGAGCAATACATTGAGATCGCTTGCCGTTGGGCGAACGACGTCCAAAAACTTTCCGAGTTGCGGGGCAACCTGCGCACGATCCTCGGCCGGTCTCCCCTGTGCGATGAACCGGCCTACGTTCGCCAACTGGAACACATCTATCAAACCGCATGGCAGCGATGGTGCGCTGCCAATAGCGCGGCATAGGCGGCAACAATCAAGGAATGAGCCATGAACGGTCCGTTGATGACAATTCAAGAAGCAGTTGCCCGGCATCAAGCGGGTGATTGGGACGGTGCTGCTGCCGCCTATGAGCACATTCTCGCTCATGATCCCCAGCATGTCGACGCACTGCATCTCAGCGGGGTCATCGCCCATCAACGCGGGGAATACTCCGAGGCGATTCGCTTGATCGAGAGCGCGTTGTCGCTGCGACCGCAGAACGCGGTGTTTCACAACAATCTGGGCAACGCTCTACAGGCCGTCGGCCGTTACGACGAGGCGGAGCAGCACTTTCGGTCGGCCCTTGCCGCCGATCCCAATTACGTCGACGCGCGGTTCAATCTAGGCGCGCTCTTTCAAGAGCAAAAAGACTTCGATTCCGCCGCCGCCGAGTTCGCCGCCGTCCTTCGCATGCAGCCTCGTATGGCGCCGGCCTATCATCGCCTGGGCATGCTTGCCTATCGGCAAGGACAGGTCTCCGACGCCGTGCGGTTTCTCGATGAGGCCCTCTCCTGCGATCCCAATCTTGACCAAGCTGCGCTGCTCTTGGCCAAGGCCCAACGCGCCGCCGGTCAGGACCACAAGGCGCTCGAACAACTCCGCGGCTTGTGCGCTAAGTACCCGCAACAGATCGAGGCCCGCTTTGAGTTGGCGAGTACGCTTCTCGGTCTTGGAAAAGATGATGAGGCAATTGGCGAGCTATGTTCCGTGATCGACCGTGCACCCGAACATGCCCGCGCGCATCATCATCTGGGCGTCGCCTACATGAGACGCCTGCAATTCGCGGACGCGGAAGCTTGCTTTCTGAAGGCGCTGCGAATCCGCCCGGACTTTGCCGCCGCACACAACAGTCTGGGATGCCTGCTCCGCGACCAGGGACAGTTGGCAGCCGCGGTAAAACGATTTCGCGAAGCCATCCGCTTGTCCCCGCAATCGGCCGAGGCCCGCGCGAATCTGGCCGGGGTCCTTCAACTGCAAGGCCGCCCTGGCGAGGCGATCGCCGCTTATCGCGAAGCTCTCAAATTCGACGGAGGCTCGGAACGCATCCACAGCAACCTGCTGATGACGCTGCACTACGATCCTGATCTCACGCCGGAAGAAATCTTCGCGGAGCATCAACAATGGGCTCGCCGGCATGCGGTACCCACATCCGCGACACGGCGGCGAAACGGAAATCCCGATCCCGCCCGCGCGCTGCGGATCGCTTATCTCTCAGCCGATTTCCGCACGCACTCAGTCGCGTTCTTCATTGAGCCGCTGTTAGCCGCCCACGATCAACAGGTGGTGCACGTGACCTGTTACTCTGATGTCACAGCGCCGGATGAGATGACCGCCCGGCTGAAGTCACGCGCAGACCGGTGGAGAGACGTGGCGGGAGTTGCCGATGCCGACCTGGCGCGGATGATCGCGGCTGACGAAATCGACATCCTCATCGATTTGGCCGGCCACACGGGCGGTAATCGCCTCAAACTTCTTGCGCAAAGGGCGGCGCCGATTCAAGTCACGCATCTCGGTTACGGCGGAACGACAGGACTCTCGGCGGTCGATTACCGGCTCAGCGATGTCATCGTCGATCCGCCCGGCGAATCACAGCGACACACGGAGGAGCTAGCCTACCTTCCCAGCGGGATTTTCTGCTATGCGCCGCCGATTGCCCCGGACGTGCCCCCCCTGCCCTGCCTCGAAAACGGTTACGTCACGTTCGGCTCGTTCAACAATCTCGCCAAAATCCACCGCGGCGTAGTGGAACTGTGGGCCGGACTGTTGAAGTCGCTGCCGACCAGCCGCCTATTGATGAAAAACAATTCCTTCAACGATGCTGCCACCCGCGACGACTTCCGCCGTGCGTTCGCCGAACTGGGTATCAGCGCCGACCGTCTGGAGCTGTTGGGCCAAACACCGACGCTGCCGGAACATCTGGAACTCTATCGCCGCGTCGACATCGCGTTGGACTCATTCCCCTACACCGGTGCCACCACGACTTGTGAAGCACTCTGGATGGGCGTCCCCGTCGTCACGCAACGAGGCAATACCTACGTCGGCCGGCTGTCTGCCAGTGTGCTCACACACGTCGGCTGCACAGAATTGATCGCTGACACACCACAAGAATACACCGCCATCGCCCGCCAACTGGCAGAGAACAAACCGAAGTTGGCCGAAGCCCGCGCCGCGCTACGCGCATGCATGGCCGACTCACCGGTTTGCGACGCCCAAGCGGCCGCACGCGGGATGGAGGCATTGTTTCGCGATATGTGGCAGCGTCTGTGCCGGGAATATCGCAAAGCCGGTTGAGAAAAACATTGCGCAAAGACGCCGACGCGAACTGGGCGG
>CALFYU010000376.1 GCA_937952455.1 uncultured Planctomycetaceae bacterium | reverse complement strand
TCCACTTCAACACCCTCTGCAAGGGCCCCTAAAAAGACAGCGTGTTCAGCGGGCAGCGTTGTGATATACGGGAGGGTGATCCGGTCGCCGTCGGCCAAAACAATTGCATCCTCGGTCACTTCCAGCACCTCGCGCGGATTTTCCAACATTTCAATTTGCCACAGTGGAACCGGCGACCCTGTGAGCATCATGTGAAATAAAGCGCAGGCGAGTACTGCGCTAATCACTAAATCTCGACACGCCTTCATGACCAACACGAATTTCGGGTCGGTGAGATACTTACACTGCTGGTGGATTTGTCATCACCAGAACTTCACTCCTGGAGCATGCTCCTATGCTGTTGTCCGTGATGCAAGAAGAATCAGCGACAACCATCGTGTACCGTCGCGGGCGCCAACGCCGCATGGTAGAATCAGCCTCCACCCGAAGCCCCCCCCACGTTCCCACCCCCACCACAGGAGTCACACCATGCGATTCCCCCTTTCCGCGTCGTCGCTCTGTTTGTTTTTCTGCTTGGCCGTTGCCGCTCCGGCTTCCGCGCAGTTGGTGCAGATTGAGGAGGACTTCTCTCGCGATCCGGGGTGGGATCATTTTCAGAATCGGATTGTGGGGACCGATATGCCGCTGGTGGTGCAGGATTTTGGGTGGCGGAAAACGGACCACACCGGTAGCGGGCCGGGGGAGATTGGGGGGCGGGTTGATAACTCGCGGCGGCAGGCGTACTACGCGATTCCGCTGGGCAAGCCGCTGACGTTTGACGATCATCTCTCCGCCTCGGGCAAGTTGGCGATCAAGCACATCGGCGTTCGCGGAGTCGGATATATCGGCTTCTTCAATTCGCAGCGGCATACGTGGCGGGTCTGGTCGTCGCTAGCGTTTCGGATTTGGGAAGAGGACAACCTGGGGCAGATCATGTTCGACTGGATGTCCAGCGACTGGCAGGCGCGGGGTGCGGAGACGGCGATCTTGCTCCCGCCCGATGGCAAGGTCCACACCTGGAGTTTTGAATACGATCCCGACGCCAAGGCCGACCCGATCTGGCGCGACAAAAACCTGGAGAAACTGATCACGTCCGAAACGGGCAACGGCCGGCCGTATGAGGTGCAGGGGGAAGAACATCTCTTGGAGCGACTGAAGAACATCGAGCCGGACGTCACCGCCGCGCAATTGCGCACGCGGTTGTGGAAGTTGCGCGAACAGGGGTTGGTCGAATATTTTCACCGGCACGATCAACACCGCTGGTGGAAACGTCCCGATGCGGGGCAGGGGCACGGCCGCGTGACGCTGACGTTTGACGACGAGACCCATTATGTGTTTTGGTTCGACGAAACGATCCGCCAAGCACCGGCCAGTTTTGATCGATTCGGTTTGTTCAACATCGCTCGTTTCGGCACGCACGTGGAGTTGTATCTGGGGGACCTGACGGTCAACGGCCAGAAGATCGAGCTGTCAGAGGATCCGCACTGGGAAGCGCACAACAATGAGGCGCAATATGTCGAGCCGAATTTTCACGCCATGCACGACTACGGATGGTCTCAAACCAATTGGGCCGGCGAAAAGTTGGGAGAAATCGGCGGGCTGTTTTGGCGAACTGAACCGGACGATCCGCTGTTCTCTTATTATGGCGACGACGTGGGAGAATTGACGTTGGACGACCCGATTTCGTTTTCCGGGACGATGTATTTCAAGACCGGCATGACGGACGCCGGCGCATATTTCGGCTACTTCAATCGCGATAACCAAACGCTTGAATTTGAGAAGGATGATCCGAACTCTCGGCGGACGAATTTTGACCGGATGGGCTTTCACATCGCCGACAGTTCGGCGGTGGGCTACTATCTCGAACCGCTAGTGGGTTCGTCCGACGGCCAGGGAGCAGGAACGAGTTGCGGCGTCTTCACGCCTGACGGCAAGCGGCATCGGTTTACGTTCGATTATGACCCGACTGCGAACAACGGCATCGGCCGCGTGACGGCCTCGCTGGACGGTGTCGAACAGACGTTCGAGCTGACCCCGCAGATGCGCAAATCCGGTGCGTTGCTCAACCGCTTCGGCCTGGCCAACATCCGGGGCGGTGGGCATTCGGTTCAGGTTTACCTCGATGACGTCAGCTACACCGCCAGCCGCACCGAAAAGCCGAAATTCATACCGCAGACGCGCATCAAAGTTCCGTATCCGCACCGCCAGGGCGGGCGGCGCTATTAACGGAGCTTTACAGCGCCAATTTTGCCTGACGCGGCCGCATGGGGGGTGACCAGGGCAATTCCAGGGTTATACCGCTGTAACGGCTCGCGGTGCGCACCAGGAGAACGGGGGCTCTTAAGTCGTGTCGAAACGCTGGGTTGTGTTGACTAAATGCAACGACCCAGACTCTTTGGCTTAGGTAAGTCTCGCGGATTGGAAAATATGGTGAAAATGCACTAAGTCGTGTTGACCGTGGTCTCGCAGCGCGCATAAATTGAAATAAGCGGTTCAGTCTGTTTGATAGATCGTTCACGGTTCTTGACACGACCGTTCCGCTCGCACTGGGAGCGTGACACAAGCCACGCCACAGCGGCCACTGCGATTGACCTCCCTAGATTGACATCCATGAAAGACACCCACGATGAAACCAATTCTGCTCGCCGGATTACTCACCTTTGGCTTCCTGTCCAGTGTGGAGGCGGGATATGTTGACGTCTCCGTCGGCGATCATCTTAAACTCTACAACGGAGCGGGCAGCGGGAATGGCGGCGAATTTGATGCCGTACTACAACAGTTCAACGGAACCGGCTACGATCCGACGTCCGTGACATGGTCGACCTTCTGCCTGGAGGTCGATGAGCACTTCTATTACGGCCAGCTATTGAAAGTGGCCGGCATTTCGGACACGGCCTATTCGGGCGGCTCGAACACAAATTCCGGCGATCCGATTTCCTACGCGACCGCTTGGCTTTACACGCAAATGTCAACCGGCAATCTCGTCGGTTTGAACGCTGCCGGGACCGGCGTGTCGGGAAGTTACAACGACAACCACATCGCCAATGCGACGCATTTGCAAAAGGCGATCTGGTATCTCGAAGAAGAGTCGCTGGGAGTTTACAACAAGTACGTTGATCTGGCGCTGGCTGCGGGGTGGACGTCCATCGGCGACGTCCGCGTATTGAATCTGCAGCGTTATTCGAACGGCCAATTGATCAACGCGCAGGACCAACTGGTTTTATTAAACCCGCCGGAAACGTTGCCTCCGCCCGTCCCGGAACCCTCGACATTCGCCCTGTTGGGGATCGGCAGTATTGCGTTGGCTGGTTACGGCTGGCGGCGCAAACGGCAGGCCGCTGCGTAAGGCGCGACGTCGAATACTCTAAGACCCGCCGGTATGTATGTACCGACGGGTCTTTCTCGTTGATGCGCTAGAAACTTGGTGAGTAGGAAAGTTTGTCCGTCGTTTCCGCAAGAATCCGTATCGGCGATCATCGAATTCGACGTCATTCAGCGCCCTGCGGGCGCTAGCAAATCGGAGAGGACATTCTTCGAAAACCAGTGCGAAAAAACCTCGGCGCCATCCCGGTTCAAATGGGTATTGTTCCAAAAGTGCTCGGAGGTGAGCCCCTCCACATCTGAGCAATCGACGACATGACAGTTCCGGGTATTGCAGATCATTTCCACGGCGCGTCGATACGCACCCGCTTCGGGAATGGTGTCGACGTTTTCGATCGGCGGGATGACGATGACCAATTGGAAATCCCGCTCCGAGGCCAGTGTGACTAAGTCCCTCAAGACGTCCAGCCGGGCCTCAGTCAGTTGTCTCGCCTCGCGACTTCGATCCGGCTCGGACCGGTTTTCGTGACCTTCGAGCGGTTGAAAACCGTTGTTAGCGGGCGGCGCCGGTTGCTTGCCTGTAAACCAAAGCCCGCGCCATTCCAGAGCCGGGCGTATGCGGGTCAGCCAAACGAAATCTTGAAGGAGCGACCCCTCACGCTGCCGGCGGCAATAAGCCGACTGCAGAATGGTGGATTCAAACCGGCTCGTCGTTTCGCTGTCCACGAAGGCGCTGGGTGAAAATGAGACGACAACCACGCGGGGGACTGCTTGGCCGTCGCGGAGCAGGGGAATCGTCGAATATTCAAACGCCAGCGGAAAATTCGCCGGCCATCCCAAGTTAAACGCCTCGACGCCCGGTCCGTTGGGAGATTTGAGCGCTGCAGGATCAAAATTACGTGCCGCCGTGGAATCGCCGACGACGAGCACGTCGGGCATCGGCCCGGCGGAATCGTTGGCGGCCGGCTCACTCGCGTTGCGGTACCACTGGAATTTTAAGGCCGCATCGGGGTTCCAGTATTCCCACAAGGCCCCGACGGGCATCAGCGCGGCGCGGGAGATCGCTTCACCGGCCGCCAGCAGTACGCCGGCGACGATCGCGACGCGCAACAAAATTGCGGTCTCATTGTCCCAAAGCGAGGACCAGCTAGAACTGAAAATAGATGAAGGGAACTTGCGCATCAATTCCGCCGAATGCGAGTGTTATGGCTATTAAAAATGCGACGAACGCGCCTTGCAGCAACACGGGCAGCCGCAGGAAGACCACGTGATCGTCCGTCGCCCGCTGGCAAATGTCGATCGCCAACATCGTAAAGATCAATAGCATCAAACGGTTGCTGGTCCAAGAGATAGCGTTGATCTCGGCCTGATAGCGACCCGCAAAGATGCCTTCTAAGAAGTGCAGCGAATCGGGCAGGGTCTGTGCACGAAAAGGGATCCAGGCCAAACAGACGAGATGAAACACGACAATCATTTTGATGAGCATCCACCAGGAGTTTTTCCAACTCCATTGGGCTATCGGCGGCCGGGAACCATGTCTCAACCGGTCCGCCGATAAATAGATTCCGTGCAGTGCCCCCCAAACGATGAAATTCCAACTGGCCCCGTGCCACAATCCACCCAGTAGC